>JAFYRC010000208.1 GCA_017547065.1 Tidjanibacter sp. | reverse complement strand
CTCCTCGCTCTCTCCGGGTGCTGCCTTGTGACGGGTGTTACCGTTGGGCATCACCACAATCATCGGCACCGCACGACCCTCGGCGATGAGGTTGTCGAGAATCTGCACCGCACGGCCGAAGGCCTGCCAGCAATCCTCGTCGCCACCCATACCGTGCAGGAGGTACAACACGGGATATCGTCCCTTACCCTTCTCGTAGCCCGCAGGGGTGTAGACGCTCATGCGCCTCTCTCCACCCAGCGTGGGCGAGGGGTACCACACTTTCGAGAGTGTTCCGTGGGGCACATCGTGAACGATGTAGTCGTCGGCCTTACCGCCACCCACAATGAAATAGGGGTAAAATTCTGCCACGTTGCGAATGACGTAGAGGTTGTTGGGGTCCATATCCCAGTGTCCGTCCACGTTGAAACGGTAGTGATAGAGCTCGCTGGGGAGGGTGTCGGTTGTTACGCTCCACACGCCCTTTTCGCCCTTGGTCATGGCAATTGGACGGCGGGCAAAGTCGCCTGCGACGCTCACCTTCTCGGCCTTATTGTTTTTGTAACGGAAGGTCACTCGACCGTCGGGGTGTATCTCCGGCGAGAAAACGAGTGCCGACTCCTGCGCCACGAGCGCGAGGCTCGACATCAGCGCAAACAAAACGATTACAACTCTACGCATATAATTCTCTTGTTTTTCTATTTCTCAACTCTTACCCAGTCAACATCGAGGCGTCCGCCGTCGTTGGTCCTGCCCTTGGTTACGGCAAAGAGGCCCCACTTGGCGCCAATCCACACGCCCCACTTGGCGGTGAACTCCTCCCAGAGTGGCTCCCAGCGTCGGCCATTGGCGGAGTAGAAGAATCGGCATTTGCAACCCTCCACAATCTCCACACGCAACCACATCCAGCCCTCGTGGTCGAGGGGCTTTTCTTCCACAATCTTCTCACCTGCGCCCTTATCGGCCTTGGTGGCTACGGTCTGTACAAGGCTCACCTTGCCATCGCGACTTACCAACGAGAGGGTTGCAAAGTCCCTGCCGTGGATGATAAGGCCCGCCCTGTCGCCATCCACGCCGGGCACAAAGCGCACGCGGGCGGTAATGGTCTGCTTGGGGGCCGTAATCTTCTGACACAGTAGGTTTTGCGCCTCATAGAGGTTTGTGTACGGACGGCAGTAGAGTCGCAGATAACCTTCGGGCGAGAGCATTGCCCAATCCCTCTGCGTGTGGCTACCAAACCACTGCCATTGGAGTCCCAGCGTGAGCTCGTTAAACTCGTCGCCCTCGGCGGGAGTTTCGATGGTTGTGGGTACGTTGCTGTGGGGCTTGCGATGGGTACTCACGGGCTCGCCAATGCCGTCTTTGTTGGTGTCCACACCGATTGTGCACCATCCGTCGGCGGTCCACTCCATGGGCTGGAGGTGTACCACGCGTCCGTAGGCATAGCGATCCTCGAAGTGGAGGAACCAGCTGTCGCCTGCAGTGTCCGTAACCCAACCGCCCTGATGTGGGCCGTGGATGTCGGTGTTGCCCTGGTGTAGAACGTTGCGCCACTCATACTTACCGAGGGGCTCGCGCGAGCGCAATACAAGTTGCCAACCCTCCTTCACACCACCTGCGGGGGCGAAAATGTAGTACCATCCGTCGCGCTTGTAGAACTTGGGGCCCTCCACGGTGGGGTTATCGTTGTGTCCATCGAAAAGTAGAACCTCCTCGCCAATGAGCGCACGGCCATCGGGGGTCATCTCCGAAGCCGAAAGGATACTCTTGAATCCGGCACGAGAGCCTGCCCAGGCGTGTACGAGATAGGCCTTGCCATTGTCGTCCCACAGCGGACAGGGATCAATCATACCTTTGCCCTCACACACCAAGTGTGGGGTGCTCCACTCGCCTCGGGGGTCGGTGGCGGTGGTCATGTAGATACCAACGTCGGGGTCGCCCCAGTAGATGTAGTAGAGCCCATTGTGGTGCCTGATTGAGGGCGCCCACACGCCACCTCCGTGCTTCTGCTGCACTTCGTTGGGCACGTAGCTCCTCACGGCACCTGCGAGCTGCCAGTTTACCAGGTCGGTGGAGTGGAGTATTTGCAGGGCTGGCACACAGTTGAACGACGAGGATGTCATCCAGTAGTCGTCGCCCACACGGATAACGTCGGGGTCGGAGTAGTCGGCGTGGAGAACGGGGTTTTTGTAGGAGCCGTTACCGAGGTCGGCCACCCACGTTTTGCTCACACCCTGAGCCCACGATGTGGTGCCCAGGGTGAGTATTGCGATTGCAAATGTGCAGAGTCTTTTCATTGTATGTTGTTATCTTACAGCAGATTGCTGCTAATTTATTGTTCCAGCGAACGGGGCATCCAATCCCAACGGAATGCCTCCGAGCCGGTCTTGAAGGCGAAGATTTTTTCGGGGGTATACTCGCCGGCCTGCTCGTCGGTTAGCGCGTGGCTCCACGCAACCCTGCCACTACGGTCGGCGCCCTCACCCGTGCATCCCCACTCAGCATAGAATGAGTGCTCTTCGCGCCTGCGGTCGTTCCAGTTGTGCCAACCCTCGGGGCGTATGGCCGAGGGGAGGTGGCAAGCAAGGAAGACGGTTTTGGCGGTCTGCTTCCAGGGCCTTCCGAGATAGAGTTTACTTACTCCCTCGGCGGCGGTAATGGTGCAATTCCTGAATACATAACCATAGCGGTTACGCTCTGTGGTTGAGGCCGCCGTGATGTAGGAGTCCTTTTTGCAATGTATTGTGCACGAGTCGAATAGGGTGATGGAGGCTCCGAAAATGAAGTCGGTGGTACCCTCAATGTAACACCCTTTGAGGTAGAGCCTCGAGGCGTAGCCCTTGGTGAAGAAGGTGTCCTGGTCGCCCAGCATACGGCAGTTGACAAACTCGATGCGGTCGCCACGTGTTTCCACCGCCACAGCCTGACCCACCTCGCCGGCGTCGTTACTGATGGTTAGATTCTCAACCACCACATCGTCGGCCTGCACTGAGAATGTCCAGGTGTCGTAGGTGGTCATAACGTGTCCGTCGGGCTCCACACGACCCGTGTGGTCGTCCCACACGATGGTGGCTCCGTCGTGACCGATGATGTGCACTTTGTCCTTGTAGACGTCGAGTGTCACCTTCTCTCGGTACTCGCCGGGCTTGATCTCCACCGTACGCCAAGTGGTTGGTTTTGAGGGTAGTGCGTCCAGGCACTCCTGCACCGAGCGATAGTCGCCCGAGCCGTCGGAGGCCACCACCCAATGGGTCTTTTCCTTCGGACTGCACCCACACAAAAGTCCGGTTAATAGCAAGACTATTGCCCCTAACCTAAAATTTTCAATTTTCAATTTTCAATTTT
>JAFYRC010000207.1 GCA_017547065.1 Tidjanibacter sp. | reverse complement strand
TTTGAGGTGGTAAGTCTTTATGGGTTTGCGACCTGCGGGCATCTCGTCGATTACCGACACATCAAGGTCGCCATAGAGGGTCATTGCAAGGGTGCGGGGAATGGGCGTTGCGGTCATCACGAGGATGTGGGGCGGCTGGTGGTTTTTGGTCCACAGCTTGGCCCTTTGGTCCACACCAAAGCGGTGCTGCTCGTCAATCACAACAAGGCCTATGTTGGCAAACTGCACCCGATCCTCAATTAGTGCGTGGGTGCCAATGAGGATAAGTATCTCACCCGACAGCGTGCGGGCCAGGATATCACGGCGCTCCTTGGTTTTGGTGGAACCCGTCAGCACAGCCACACGCCCCTCGACGGGGGTGCCGGAGATCATTTTGGATATGGAGGCAAAGTGCTGGCGTGCGAGGATTTCGGTGGGGGCCATCATACACGACTGGTAGCCATTGTCGGCCGCCAGGAGCATCGACATCAGCGCCACGAGGGTCTTACCACTACCTACATCACCCTGCACCAAGCGATTCATCTGATGACCAGAGGTTGTGTCGCGACGAATCTCCTTAATCACCCTCTTCTGTGCTCCGGTGAGGGAGAAGGGAAGGTGGTTGTCGTAGAAGTCGCGGAACATCTCGCCCACTCGTGGGAATAGGAAACCGTTTTGAAGCGTTGTGCGCCCCGCCTTCACGCTCAAAATACCCAACTGAACACCAAATAGCTCCTCGAATTTGAGGCGATAGATTGCCCTTTGGAGCATTTGGTGGGAGGTGGGGAAGTGTATGTTTTGGAGTGCCTCGGCTCGTGGAAGGAGGTTACACTGGCGCACTACCGTTTCAGGCAACGTTTCACCTATGCGCCCTTTGACTTGCTCCCAAAGAGTACACACAAGGTTGTAAATACCCTTGCTACCAAGGCCTATGGCGGAGAGTTTTTCGGTGGTAGAGTAGACTCCCTGCATACCGAGGTTACCTCGGGAGAGGAATTTTTCGACCGGCTCAATCTCGGGGTGCACAATGCTCACCTCCCCTCGGAAGAACGAGGGTTTGCCGAGCACCACATACTCCCTGCCGACCTCCAACTGTTTCTCAATCCACGAGGTACGCTGAAACCATAGCAACTCTGCCACACCACTACCATCCGAAAGGCTCACCGAGAGTCGTTTTTTGGGTCCTTCACCAAGGTAGGCAAAGCCCACGACGCGTCCTCGAAGTTGGATGTGGGCATTGGAATTCTCCTCCGACAGTTCGCTAATCCTGAATATCTTTGTGCGGTCGATATAGCGGTAGGGATAATAGTGTAGGAGGTCGCCCACGGAGTGTATTCCCGCCTCCGAAGCAAGCAGTTTTGCGCGCTTTTCGCCCACACCACTCAAAAATTTTATGTCCATATCGGCTCGCATAAGGCAAATATACGGCTATTTTGCGTTATATTTGCCTAAAATTAGTTGAAAAATGACTCTCTACTGCAAATCTCTCACCTCCTATGCACGCAGAAAGACCCTCTGTGTGACAGTTGGAGCACACCAAATGGGTAGTAATAATCCCGTGGCAGTGCAAACAATGACCAACACCCTGACCACCGACACAGAGGCCAGTGTGGAGCAAATCGGACGCATCGCTGCCGCAGGTGGACGCATCGTGAGGCTCACAACACCCAACGAGAAGGACGCCCTCAACCTGGGCCCCATCGGGGAGCGTGTGCGTCAGCAGTGGCCCAACGTGGCTCTGGTGGCCGATGTGCACTTCCTGCCCGCCGTGGCGGCAGTGGCGGCAACAACAGCCGATAAGGTGCGCATCAACCCGGGCAACTACAACGAGAGGGGTAGTGAGTTTGCCGAACTAATTGACCTCTGTCGCAAGCGTGGTGTGGCGCTCCGCATTGGTGTCAACCACGGCTCGCTGGCCAAGAAGATTTTTGACCTCTATGGCGACACCCCCGAGGGTATGGCCGCCTCGGCTATGGAGTTTCTGCGCCGTTGCCGAGAGTTGGACTTCCACAACGTTGTCGTGTCGCTCAAATCGAGCAACGTGAGGGTTGTTGTGTATGCCTATCGACTGCTGGTTAAGGCTATGAACGAGGAGGGTATGGCCTACCCCATTCACCTTGGTGTTACCGAGGCCGGTAACCACATCGAGGGTCGTGTGAAGTCGGCAGTTGGTATTGGTGCCCTACTTGCCGACGGCATTGGCGACACCATCCGCGTGTCGCTCACCGAGGCCCCCGAGAACGAAATTCCCGCCGCCCGTGCACTTGTGGCCCACTACGAGGGTCGTAAGGAAGAGTCCTTTGAGCCCGTAGACGAGAGCCGCTTCTCACCCTACGAATATCTACCCCGCCCCTTCGGTGGAGTGCCCGTATTGTGGAGCGAGGTGGAGGAGCAAAATAGAGATAATTATCACGTTGTGGAGGCAACTTCGGAGCTTCCCGTGCAGGAGTGGAGGAGCAAACTCCTCGGCCCCAACGCCCCCACCGACAAACCTATCATCCTGCGTCGCCACTACACCACCGCCGACTTTGAGCAGTTTGCCATTGAGGCTGCGGCCGACCTGGGTGTGATGTTCATCGACTCGTTGGCCGACGGTGTAGACCTTCGCAACGACAATTTTTCGCAGGAGCAGATTGACGAACTCTCGCTTCTCATCCTACAAGCGGCCCGTGTGCGCATTTCTCGCACAGAGTACATCGCCTGCCCCTCATGTGGTCGCACCCTCTACGACATCGAATCGACACTCGCAGCCATCAAGGCCCGCACCTCCCACCTCGTGGGTCTGAAAATTGGTGTTATGGGTTGCATCGTCAATGGCCCCGGCGAGATGGCCGACGCCGACTACGGCTACGTTGGTGGCCTGCCCGGACGCATATCCCTCTACCGAGGAAAAACCCTCGTGGAGCGCAACATTCCCCAGGCCGAGGCTATCGACCGACTCATCGAACTCATCAAGACGGACGGTCGCTGGACCGAGCCCCAACAATAGGAAACCAAAGGAGTGTATGAAAATTCTACCGCTTGCATATCTCGGCTCGCAGGAGTGGTGGCGTGAGGCTCTCTCGCCCGACGCCATCATCGACGTTGGCGAGCACTATGTGAAACAGAGTTGTCGCAACCGCACGGAGATTGCCACCGCCACGGGACGCATGTCGCTCACTGCCAATGT
>JAFYRC010000206.1 GCA_017547065.1 Tidjanibacter sp. | reverse complement strand
ACTTATGGACGCTTTTTTGAAGGTCGAGAACATCACAAAGCAATTTGCCGGACACACTGCTTTGGATGATGTCTCTTTGGAAGTGCCTCGTGGTTGTGTGTATGGACTTCTGGGTCCCAACGGCGCGGGCAAGACCACCCTTATTCGCATAATCAACCACATCACTGCCCCCGATCAGGGCCGTGTGTGGTTCAATGGACACCCCCTCTCGCCTGCCGACGTTGCCAATATCGGTTACCTGCCCGAGGAGCGTGGACTCTACAAAACCATGAAAGTGGGCGAGCAGGCCCTCTACTTTGCACAGCTCAAAGGTCTTTCGAGGGCCGAGGCCACGGCAAGACTCAAAAAATGGTTTGTTAAGTTTGGCATCGAGGGTTGGTGGAACAAGAAGGTGAGCGAGCTTTCGAAGGGTATGGCCCAGAAGGTGCAGTTCATCGTCACGGTGCTCCACGAGCCCCAACTCCTCATCTTTGATGAGCCATTCAGTGGCTTCGACCCCATCAATGCCAACCTCCTGAAAAACGAGATTATGGAGCTTCGAGAGAAGGGTGCGACCGTCATTTTCTCCACCCACAACATGTCGTCGGTAGAGGAGGTGTGCGACCATATCACTCTGATTAACAAGTCTAAAAATATTCTCTCCGGCTCGCTGGACGAGGTGCGTCGCTCCCACGGAGGCAACATCTTCGAGGTTGATTTCAGGGGCGATAGGTCGGCACTTGTTGGTGCACTCACACCCCTGCCCTGTACACTCCTCGACGAGAGCCTTGTGGCTACCGCAGAGGATGGTGGTCGCTCCGAGAGAAGCCTGAAAATCCACATCGAGCGCGACGAGGATGTTCGTTCGGTGGTGGAGGTAATCAACAACACCGTGCAGTTGCGTACATTCAGCGAGGTTATCCCCTCGATGAACGACATTTTCATTCAGGCCGTGGCTAACCACTCGGCAAAATAAACAGCGGAGATTATGGGAAAGATTAAAATCATTGCCGCACGTGAGTTCAATGAGCGTGTAAGGAAAAAGAGTTTTATTATCACCACGATACTTATGCCCATTGCCTTTGTGGCGATGATGTTTGTGCCGGCGTTGATGATGAATATGTCGAGCGACGAGCAGAAGGAGATTATTGTGGTGGACCAGAGTGGTCTGGTGGGCGAGAGGCTCCACAACGAGGGCCAGATTGTGTTTGCTACCTCCGACAAGAGCTTCGATGTGCTCAAAGAGGAGAAAAACGAGGTGTTCGGTATTCTCGTGATTGGCGAGGATGTGGCAACCAACCCTTCCAACGTGCAACTCTTTACCTACGAGTCTTCCACGATCAACATTGAGAGTGCTATCACCGACCAGGTGCGTAGCATCATCGAGGCCGAGAAACTCAAACAATACAACATCGACGACCTCGACCGCATACTCAACGAGATCAAAACTCCCATTAGCCTCCAAGTGAAGCAACTTGACGAGAGTGGCGAGGCCAAGGATAGCAGTGCCATACTCAACATTGCGCTGGCCTATGTGTTTGGTTTCCTGATCTATATGTTCGTGTTCCTCTATGGCAACATGGTTATGCAGGGTGTTATCGAGGAGAAGAGTAGCAAGGTTATGGAGGTGATGGTGTCGAGCGTCAAACCCTTCCAATTGATGATGGGAAAGATTCTCGGTATCGCTGCCGTGGCTATCACGCAGTTCTTCATTTGGGTGGTCTTCATTGTTGTGGTCGGCGCGGGCGCGTTGAGCCTGCTGGGAGGTACGGAGGTGCTTGCCGCAGCGGCGCAGGCCGGCACGGGTATGGATCCAATGATGGCCTCGATGGGCAACATTTCGCTTGATAAGGACACTGTGGCGCTCATCAACACAGTCACCGACCCCGCCTATTTGGTGCGCATCTTGGGCGGTTTCCTGATTTACTTTGTGGGTGGCTACCTCCTTTATGCTGCGATGTTTGCAGCAGTGGGTAGCGCCGTGGACAACGAGAAGGACACAAACAATCTCCAACTCCCCATCACCATTCCGCTCATCTTGGCCCTCTTTGTGATGATGAACGCAATGCAGGAGCCCAATGGCCCCTTGGCGGTGTGGTTTAGTATGATTCCCTTCACCTCGCCCATTGTGATGATGGTGCGCCTGCCCTATGGCGTGCCTGAGGGATTCTGGATTTCGGTAGTGCTGCTCTATGCAACCTTCCTTGCGACAGTGTGGCTGGCGGGCAAAATCTACCGCGTTGGTGTCTTTATGTATGGCAAAAAGCCCACCTTTGGTGAGTTGCTCAAATGGATTCGCTATAAGTCGTAGGGGGCTCAAAGCAATTGCTCTAAAACAAAACGACACGCCGAAAAGCGTGTCGTTTTTTGTTTGTCTGCGGGTGAAAATAAGGTAATATCCCGCGACCCTTATGCCCCAAATCGGCACTCGATACGGAGGCCGTAGTTGCGCGGTGGCATGGGGCGGGAGAGTATCGATTGATACTCGCGATTGAAGAGGTTGTTGATGTCGAATATTACCTTAAAATCAACCTTATTTTTTACCTTGAAGCTGTGGCCTAACGATATGTTACTCAGTGAGTAACCCTCCACAATATCGCCCGAAAAGTGTGTTCCGGAATAGTTGGTGTATCGGTCGCTGTAAAGTTGCCACTTATAGTTCACACTCCAACGCTTCCAATGGATTCCAAGGGCCGAGGTTGCCGACCAGCGGGGGATGTAGGGAAGTTGGTTGCCGTATGTGGCGCTTCCCTCGGTGGCGTTGACCGAAGAGGTATAGCCCACAATGGCCCTTCCGTCCACCTTCCAATCCTTCGAAAGTTGAACTTCTGCGTTGGCTCGGGCCTCCACTCCTCGGCTCACAACGTATTGGAGGTTTTGTGGGGTCCAAAAACCCTTTATTGTGGGCGTCCAGAGTATCCAGTTGTTGATATGCGAGGTGTAGACCGTCACTTTTCCACCCACCTTAAAGCCCCTGCGCTCCACGCTACTCTCCACTCCAAGGTCGAACGTTTCGCCCTCTTCGGGAAGAAGATCGGGGTTGCCACCAGGAACATAGTAGAGGTCGTTGAGGGTGGGATAGCGGTAGTTGCGGGCAGCCGAACCGCTCACAATCAGCCCCGCCTCGGGCCAAATGGTAACGTCGGCAAAGAGGGCCGGAATGAGGGGCGACCACACCCCATCACGCCACTCCTCGCGCACGTTCAGCGCCATTCCAAACCACTCCGTAGGCTTCCAGCGGGCCGATGCAAAGGCCGAAATTTCCTCGCGCGTAGCCTCGTAGCCCACGGGTGTCAGGGGTGCAATATCCTCGCTATCAACTCCATATATATTTCCTTTGAGGTTTCCGGCCAACATCAGGTTGTTGCCAATGCTCCACTCGCCATTCAACTCCGCAAAGGCCGTGGTGGCAACACTCCTGGCGTCCACAGTCTGCATTACCTTACCATCTCCCAGGCCAACTTGGTGGCGGTAGTGGAGGTCGTCGTGGTTGTAACCAGCCCTCGCATTGAGCCTCACGCCACCGTAGGAATTGGCCCACTCGGCCACCCCTCGGAAGCTCTGCTCGTCCTGCCAAGCCTTTGTGAGGTCGTCGTCGCGGAAGTCTACCGTCATGCGGGGAATGCCGCGCGAGGAGTCCATCCACCATCCCTTGACCGACAACCTACCCGCCGAGGGGGTGTTGTAGAAGAGCTCTTGAAGGAGGTGGAAGTCGGCATAACCACAGTTTTTGTTGCGCTCTGTGGGGTGGCCAAACTTATCTCGGTTGACGTACTCAAAGTCGTTGTCGGAAGAACTCCAAAGGATTCTCGTTGAAGATCCCCACTTCTTTGTTGTGTAGCTCACGCGCACAAAATCATCGTGGGTGTTGTAGCTTGCAATGCCGCCAAGTAGTTGAATGTCAAGTCCTTCATGATTGGGTTTTGCGGTGGAGAGCACAACGGCTCCACCCAATCCACCACCCGTAACGCCCACCGATGTGGCGCCATGGTAGACCTCTCCGCCGTCGACAAAGTAGGACGGAATGGTGGAAAAGTCAACCATTCCGAGCATGGGGCTACTCAAATTTAGACCATTCCAACTCACGGCCGTGTGGGAGGGTGCGGTGCCTCGCAGGGAGGCTGTGGCTGTTGTGGCGCGACCCGACGATTTGATGAAAATGGTGCTGTTTTGGGCCAAAACCTCAGCCATTGAGGAGGCAATATTATCGGTGAGAACCTGACTGCCGAGCGAGCTCTTTTGCACACCAATATCACGCAGCGAGCGAGAGGCCTTCACAACCACTCCCTCCATGCTGACGGTGCGCAGAGTGTCGCTGTTGTGCGCCCACAAATCTGCGCACAACAGCAACATCAGAAACTCTATTATAATAAGCCTTTTCACTCGGTTTATATTACCTTAAAATCAACCTTATTTTTCGCGCTTATTCGGACAGAAATATAAACTTCGAAGGAAGGAGTCCCACCTCAAATTCGTCCACCAATTCGCCCGTGGGTGAGTACCTCAAAACAGTGCCGTTGGACATATAATCTTTTGCGTCGGCAATGTAAATTTCGCCATTGTAGGGATTGACATCAAGGCCATACTGACCCCAGCCCTCGATGGTGATGAGGGGCTCTGCGGGGAGCACGCCTGTGGCTACGTTGATGGCCCACACTGCGTCGTAGATGAAGTAGAGGGTGTCGCCCGTGCCGTTGATTGCCAGCCTCGAGCGGAAGTAGCCACCAGGAGTAAACTCCTCTTTCTTCTCGGCGGCATAGGTTGTGGTGTTGATCCTCCACAGCGAGGGAGCTTCCGTTGTAACACCCTCGGGCAGAGAGCTATACTCGTTGCCACCGTCGCACACTACCCACAAGGCGTTGTTCTTGTCGAGCACCATCGAGTAGGGTTGTACACCAACGGTGAATGTTGTGAGTTGGGTGTCGGTTGTGGTGTCCATCACGGTGATTTTGTGGTCGTTACTCCACGAGGCAATGAATAGTTTGTTGCCCACAACAGCCATCTGTTCCGAGCTTACAACGCCACTCAATTCCACTTCGCCCGTCTTGGTGAAGGTGCTGGGATTGAAGGTTATGAGCTTGTTGGTGTACATCTGCGAAATGTAGCCCTTCGTGCCACTACTGTCGATGGCTACAAATCGGGGAGAGGTGAGTCCCTCAATCAGGCCCTCAACCTTGCCCGTGTTGCAATCTATGGCATAGACCACGCCCGAGTTGTTCACTACCACATACAAAGTGCTGTTGTACAAATACATGGATTGTCCGACATCGCCCAGCATTGCGTCATTTACCAGGTGGAAAACATCGGCCGTAACGGCCTGTGTGGTGGGGTTGTAGTGCCACAGCGAAGAGTTGCCGGAGCCAAAACTACCCTCACACAACACCCACACGCCACCCTCGAATGGGGTTGGCTGGTCGTCGGGGTTAGGACCCTCATTCGAGGGGTTGCAACCACCGAGCACAAAGGCGGTTGCGAAAACACAAAAGATTCCAAATAACTTTTTCATTTCTCTAAAAGTTAAAGGGTTAAACAAAAAACAAGTACTCCCGCTTGCGGTTTTTGCTGCGAGCGGCCATCTTGTTTGTGCTTTGTGTTTTGCTTTTTTGGTGCCGTTGGTGGCACCTCCAGAATCTACACGAAAACCCTCCCATTCGCCGCAGGAGCAATCCCAAAACGATGTGGCAGGTCTTCTGACTCGCCTCACTCTCGAACCGCCTTCCCGATGATGTGCACCTCACCAGTGACGTAATGTTTGAATGTTCGAGAGCCTGAAATGCAGCACGTTGCAGCATCGAGGCTTACAGCAGCGGGAACTGTTGCCGACTTTCACGGCATTCCCTGTTAGTCCCTATTACGGGAACCGCATCGGCACAAAGGTAAGGAAAAAAGTTGTTGATTGTTCTCGGAATCGGAAAAATTATTTACCTTTGTGGCACAAAGGCTGCGGAGATGGCGTAATTGGTAGCCGCGCCAGACTTAGGATCTGGTGGCGAGAGCCGTGTGGGTTCGAGTCCCACTCCCCGCACGCAGAAGGGTTTTCACGTTGAGTGGAAACCTTTTTTTGTTTGCGTGCGGGGAGTGAGTGTTCGACCACCCCTCCCAACCTCCCCTTTCGTAGGGGAGGAGTCATTGAGGCATGCAGAAGGGTTTTCACGTTGAATGGAAACCTTTTTTGTTTTCGTGCGGGGAGTGAGTGTTCGACCACCCCTCCCAACCTCCCCTTTCGTAGGGGAGGAGT
>JAFYRC010000205.1 GCA_017547065.1 Tidjanibacter sp. | reverse complement strand
TTTAAGGGTTTGTAAAAATAGTAAATTATATCGATTTAATAAAATTTATCAGGTTATCGCCCTTCTGCAGGCCGAGTTTCTGACGCAGGCGGTAGCGGCTAATCTCCACACTCTTGGGCGAAATGTTCATCAGCGTGGCGATATACTTCGACGAGAAGCCCAAGCGCAACAACGTGGCAAGCCTACGCTCCGAGGCCGTAAGGTTGGGGAATTCCTCCGTGAGTTTCACGCTGAAATCCTTGTGGAGCAGCTCCGCCTGTGTGTAGAACTCGTCCACCTCGCCCTGCGAGCCAATGCGTTGTGTGAGGTCGTTCTCCAACTCGGCAATGATGCGGTCCTTCTCCTCCACACTCGCCTTAGCCGCCCTGCGCACCTTCACGGCCATAGCCTCCAAAAACTCCTTCTGTTCGCTAATGCCGAGCGCCGCATTGATATTCTCCTTGCGTTTGAGTTCGAGGGTGCCGTGCAGGCTCTGGTTTTCGGCCAATATGGCCTTGAGCTCCATTTCGTTGAGAGCCTTCTGATTCTCAAAAAGTTGCTGCTGTTGGTTGTAGAGTTGTTTGCGGGTGGAGAGTTTGAGTTTCTCCTGTCGGCGCACATAGCCGGCAAACACCACAACCACCGCCAGCAGCAGGAAGGTTTCCAATATTGCAGCATTGGCATACACGCTGCTAACTCCGCCGCCCATCATCAACGCCCACAGCAACATCGTGCAGAACACTGCCACCACGGGACCAAGCACATAGCCCAGCGCAATCCTATACAACTCGCCCTTCTCGATGGTCTGGCGGCGAGAAACAACCCCCACACCCAGCAGTGCTCCGATGATCGTCATCGGCACGCTCTGTGGCGAAGGACGGAGGCCGGCATATTCCACAAAGCTTGTGGAGAACAACAATAAGGTGATTGCCGACGCATAAGTTACGGCGATAACCACCTGCGTTGAGAAATCGAAATATTTTTCGGCCACGAGGTCGGTGCGCCTACGCACCACTCCACCAAGTGCCACAACACACGCAACAGTCACAGCCACAGGCAATAGCACGTTCCAAACGCCCTCTCCTACAAAGGTCCTGCCGATCATAAGTAACAGCGAGCCTTGGTTGACACCTACGCCCACAGCCATCAGTATCACACCAATCACAACCCAAAGGCGCAGTCGTGCGGCCAATTTTATGAGGTGCATTTGTCGGTGGTTAATGATTGCCCTGCACAGCGCATAGACTACTGCCGACAGCACCAAGGCAACCATGGGAGCCACTACCCAGCCACCAATCAGCGGCAGATCCACACCTCCATCGGTGGTAATGCTACGGTAGCCCTCAAATGCTCCAAGCAGAGCAATTCCGATGGATGGTTTCAAATCTACACCGGCGAGCACCAACACGGCAATAATTGCCGAGAAAGCAACAACCGCCGCCCCCTCCACACCGACACCGGCATAAGGTTGCAGCAGCACTTCAGCACTCTGGCCGACACAAGGCACTAGTAGCGACACAACAAATGCCACCACAATGATGCCCCAAAATATGGTACGTTTGATTGAACCCGTTGCCACAGGCACCCCAAAGAACATCGGCAACTCCTTGGCTGTCAACCAAGCAAGCAGTACCGATAAGAGGATTATGGCGAAAACGAAGTTCATCAGTAGTTTCTCTTTTTGTGGACCTTAGAATGTACGTTTAATTGCCATTACCGAGAGCTGATCGGCCACCTGTTCGGCTGCATCCGAAAGGTTTTCGATGTGAAGCGCAAAGTAGCGAAGGTGGAATTTCTCGCTCAGTTTGAGGCTTATCATCTCGTGAAAAACCTTGCGTTTAAGGGCCTGGGCACACTTATTGGTCTCGGTTTCGTAGAAATATACACGGCTAATCTTGTCTGCAACCTCGTCGGGCGAACGGAAATATGCCTTTGCTGCAGGCAGAGCCGACTCCACAGCTAGGGTGGAGAACTCGGTGAGTTTTATGAAGTCGTTATTAAGTTCTGAAGGAACAAATGGAGTCTCAATCTCAAACTGCATCAAGCTGTCGTTGAGAATATTAGCAATGTGGCCCATCTTCTCGAGAAGGCGCATAATATCGCCCCTGCTACGCACTAGAGCCGTCTGGGTATAGAGTCCATTCTCAATCTCCCTGCGCAACATTCCCGCCTCGGCACCGAGGTGAGACATATTCTGCAAATTGCCGTTGAAAGCCTCCTGATTTGAGTAGAGATAGTTTCGCACACCGTCCTTGAAAACGAGCAGTGCGCTGTCTATTGTATTGAAGTACTTGTCGATGTTTTCAATAAGAACATCGTTCTTTTTGGTTCCGAATATCATCGTGTTTGGTATTAGTCGCGTCAGGTATATCACTACAAATATATAAAAAACTTTCGTTGTAGAGTACACTTTGTGCAATGTAGAGAAATAATGCTCCCCGACAAACCTCAAATAAAACACTAAATATCAGTAAAATATGGGCAAAAATAAAGCCTCCCAGAGAGAGGCTTTGTAGAGGTATTGTAGAGTTTTTATTTTTACAATCCGTAGACCTTTCGGGACCAAGACGTTTGGAAATAATAGGATTGAGTTACAGGAGCATTGACCGAAGGAATGTAGCAACTCAGTCCACACAACCTCACCTTATCGCTTCCCGCCTTGGGATCTATAACACCATATCCAAGCATAGGAATGGTATTATCACTCGGATAGCCATAAGAGGTAATCTCGGTTGTATTGTCAGCAAAAACCACAGCCTCCGCCAAGGCCGTATTAAAGTCAATCAAATCAAACACTCCACCCTCTCTGATTGCGAGCTGTTCAACGTAATCCTTGAGGTCGTAGAATCCCGCAGGACGCATCCTATCAAGCACCTGAACGGCCTTCTTGTCAATCTCCGCAGCAATAAGGCTCGCGACCTCCGATTCGGTCACCTCATCGGGATCCTGGATCGCGGTTTCACCCTGGGTGTTGCTTTCCATCTCTTCTTCCTCTTCAAACTGCAGGCTTTCGCCCTTTCCGCAGGCCGAGAGCAACAGGGCCATCACCAGAAGCAGGGAAAGCAGCAGAGTCAATTTTCTTTTCATTTCACAAAATCCTTTCGGGGTTTTCCGTTATTGTAGCATAC
>JAFYRC010000204.1 GCA_017547065.1 Tidjanibacter sp. | reverse complement strand
TCATCCCGAGAGAGTGTCGGAGAAGAGTTATGCTAAGCATCGCAATGCGCAGAAACCTTGGACTCGAGGCGAAGAGAGGTTGTTGATGACTTTGTATAATGAGGGTAAAAGTGTAAGGGAGATTTCGGTAAAAATGGGTCGTAGTCAAACGGCCATAATTATGAGATTAGGAAAACTTAATAGCTAATTTATTGCAAATTTTGGGCGTAATAGCTATATAGTTCGAGGGGGTGTCCGGCCGAGAGGTTGCGACACCCTCTTTTGTTTTTGTTTGGGGCGGGAGAATGGCTCGGAAAAAGCGAGGCAAAAAAATATAAAAAAACCTACATTTTCATCTTGGAATTTCGGCCGATAATTCATACTTTTGTAGGGTGAAATTGCACACGTGTGGGCACGTGCGAAGATATTGAAGTGCAACACATTGTGTATCATGTAATTAGATTGTAGGCGAAGGCACACCACCCTCGCCCCAATCGCAGTAATAACGAGTCAATAGAATGAAACGAATTATACTTTCTGGTGGTGGCACCGGAGGACACATATATCCTGCAGTAGCTGTGGCCGAGGCTTTGAAGCGCAAGTGGGGCGAGGAGGTAGAGATACTCTTCGTCGGTGCTGAGGGCAAGATGGAGATGGAGAAGATTCCCGCTTTGGGCTACCGTATCGAGGGCCTTCCCGTGGCAGGTATTCAGCGCAAGCTCAACTTGCACAACATCATCAACAACCTCAAAGTACCCTTCAAGGTCCTTGCGAGCATTCGTCGTGCTAAGCGCATCGTGCGTGAGTTCAAGGCTGACATCGTTGTGGGCTTTGGTGGCTACGCCTCAGCGCCTATTCTTTGGGCTGCGCAGCGCCTTGGTGTGCCAACAATCATCCAGGAGCAGAACTCATATGCCGGTGTAACAAACAAGCTCCTCTCGAAGCGTGCCAAGCGCATCTGCGTGGCATACGACAAGATGGAGCGATTCTTCCCAGCTGAGCGCATCGTGATGACGGGTAACCCACTCCGTGGTCGCTTCTCGGCCGATGGTGGCAACCGTGCCGAGGCTTTGGAGTACTATGGCTTCAACGACTCGCTCCCCGTGGTTATGGTCGTTGGTGGCTCGCTCGGTACACGTACCATGAACGAGATGATGAAGGCTTGGGTGCGCACGCTCAATGGCGAGGCCCCAGTGCAGGTTATCTGGCAGACAGGTAAGTTCTACGAGAAGGAGATGCAGCAGTTCCTTGCTGAGCATCCAACCAAGAATATCTGGCAGGGTGCCTTTATCGACCGCATGGACTACGCCTATGCAGCCTCTGACGTGGTTATCTCACGCAGTGGCGCATGTACCGTGTCGGAGCTCTGCCTTGTGGCTAAGCCTACAATCTTTGTCCCTTCGCCAAACGTGTCGGAGGATCATCAGACGAAGAATGCCATGGCCCTTGTTGAGAAGGGTGCTGCCGAGATTGTTCCCGACAGCGAGGTTGTTTAGCGTGGCATGCTGGTAGCCCTCGAGGTTGTGGGTGATGAGCGTCGCTTGGAGTTCTTGAGCGAGAATATCGCAAAGCTCGCTATTGGCGATGCCGCAGAGAGAGTTGTTAGAGAGATTGAAAACGAGCTTAACAAGGCTTAAGTAACGATATGAAGCAGTTGAAAAATATATACT
>JAFYRC010000203.1 GCA_017547065.1 Tidjanibacter sp. | reverse complement strand
CGACTTTTTGAGAAACGGAGGAGTGAGAGAGCAGCTCACAAAGGCCAGACTCCAAACCCGAAATACAAAATAATCCCCTCTTCCCTTCCTGCCCTTTCTGCCCTTTTTGCTTTTTAGCAAAAAATCTTTCTTTTTTATGGCAATTCTTTGCAACACTTTGTGAAAGTTTTCGTACTTTTACGATGCGTAAAACTATGCAACAACAATAACCTATAAAATACACACTTTTCGCTATGAAAACTTTCAACGACAGCAACTTCCTGTTGCAAACCGAAACAGCTCAGAGGCTTTATCACGAGCACGCTGCAAAGGTGCCCATCATCGACTATCACTGCCACCTCATCCCCGAGTATGTGGCTAACGACCACGTCTTCGAGAACCTCTCGAAAGTGTGGCTCGAGGGCGACCACTACAAGTGGAGGGCTATGCGTACCAACGGTATCGACGAGCGTTTCTGCACAGGTAAGGACACCTCCGATTGGGAGAAATTCGAGAAGTGGGCAGAGACCGTGCCCTACACCATGCGTAACCCTCTCTACCACTGGACTCACCTCGAGCTCAAAACCGCCTTTGGCGTTGACAAGCTCCTCAACCCCTCGACCGCACGTGAGATTTACGACCACTGCTCGGCTATGTTGCAGACTCCCGAGCGTTCGGCTCGTGGTCTGATGTTGCACTACAACGTGGAGGCTGTGTGCACCACCGACGACCCCATCGACTCGTTGGAGCACCACATCAAGTGTGCAAAGGACAACTTCGGTGTGAAGGTGTTGCCCACTTGGAGGCCCGACAAGGCTATGGCTGTGGAGAACCCCGCAAACTTCCGTGCCTACATCGAGCGTCTGTCGGAGGTTAGTGGCGTGGAGATCAAGTGCTTCGACGACGTTATCGAGGCTCTCCAAGTGCGTCACGACTTCTTCGAGAGCGTTGGTTGCCGTCTGTCGGACCACGGTATCGAGGAGTTCTATGCCGAGGACTACACCCACGCAGAGGTAGAGGCACTCTTCCAGAAAGTGTATGGCGGTACCGCCCTCACTCCCGAGGAGACCAAGAAATACAAGACCGCAATGATGGTTGAATTTGCTGTGATGGACCACGCAAGCGGCTGGACACAGCAGTTCCACTACGGCGCTATCCGTGACAACAACAGCCGTATGTTCGCACAGCTCGGCCCCGACACCGGTTTCGACTCCATCGGCGACTTCACTGTTGCGAAGAACATGTCGAAGTTCCTCAATATGCTCGACAAGAACGACAAGCTCACCAAAACCATCATCTACAACCTCAACCCCAGGGATAACGAGTTGATTGCCACAATGTTGGGTAACTTCCAGGATGG
Source organism: Tidjanibacter sp. (assembly GCA_017547065.1). GTDB lineage: Bacteria > Bacteroidota > Bacteroidia > Bacteroidales > Rikenellaceae > Tidjanibacter. Next base: position 3,804 of record JAFYRC010000203.1, on the reverse strand, counting down.
TCGCTACGGTGCCGGCAAGATTCAGTTCGGTAGCGGCTGGTGGTTCCTCGATCAGAAGGATGGTATGGAGAAGCAGATGAACGCTCTGTCGGTACTTGGTCTGTTGAGCAGGTTTGTTGGTATGCTCACCGACAGCCGCAGCTTCCTCTCCTACCCCCGTCACGAGTACTTCCGCAGGACGCTGTGTAACCTCATCGGTAACGATGTGGAGAACGGTCTGTTGCCCGCAAGCGAGCTCGACTTCATCGGCCAGATGGTGGAGAACATCTCCTACTACAACGCTAAAAACTACTTCAATTTCTAATACCCAACTAACCTAACAACACACTACCACTATGGCTATCAAAGCACTTAATAAGCAGAATGTGGAGAAACCCGTTCTCCCTATCAAGATTCTCCAATTTGGCGAAGGTAACTTCCTGCGCGCATTCGTAGATTGGCAGATTGACCTCGCCAACGAGGCCGGCATCATGAACCACGGCATTGCTATCGTGCAGCCCATCGACAAGGGTATGGCCGGAATGCTCGAGGAGCAGGACTGCCTCTACCACGTTTACTTGGAGGGTGTGAAGGATAAGAAGCCCGTGAAGGACATTCGCCTCGTGAAGAGCGTGCAGTGTGCCCTCAACCCCTACGAGCAGTATGAGGCCTACGAGCAGATTTTCCTCTCGCCCGAGTTGGAGGCTACCGTGTCGAACACCACCGAGGCGGGTATCCGCTATGAGGAGGGTGACGACCTGTGGGCACTGCCTCCCAAGAGCTATCCCGCAAAGATGACCGCCCTTCTCTACAAGAGGTTCAAACACTTCGAGGGCGACCCCACCAAGGGTTTGTGCATCATCTGCTGCGAGCTGATTGAGAACAACGGCTCGACCCTGAGGGAGTATGTTTTGCGCCACGCAGAGTACAACAAGTTGGGCGCCGACTTCGTGGAGTGGGTGGAGAAATACTGCCACTTCTGCGACACCCTCGTTGACCGCATCGTTCCCGGCTTCCCCCGTGAGAACATCGCCGAGATTAAGGAGGAGTTGGGCTTTGACGACAACCTGGTAGTGAAAGCAGAGTTCTACCACTTGTGGGCTATTGGTGGTCCCGGCTACGAGGAGGTGCAGCGTAGGTTGCCCCTCGACAAGGCTGGCTTGCACGTTATCTTCATGCCCACCATCAAGCAGTTCCGCGACAAGAAGGTGCGCATCCTCAATGGCTCGCACACCGGTATGGTGCCCATCGGCTTGCAGATTGGTTGCGAGACCGTTATGGACGCGTTCAACAACGCCGACTTGGAGGCCTTCGTGAACACCATGGTAGCCGAGGAGGTTATTCCCATGATCGAGGAGGACCAGGAGGAGCTAAAAGTGTTCGCTTCGGGTATCTTGGAGCGTTTCTACAACCCCTATATCCGTCACTTACTCAAAACCATCTCGCTCAACTCGTTGAGTAAATGGGAGACCCGCAACTTCCCCACCGTGTTGGACAACTGGAAGAAGGCAGGTAAGGTGGCTGAGAAGGAGCTCTTCACATTTGCAGCCCTGCTCACTCTTTACAGCGGTAAGGTTGACTTCACTCCCGACGACACCGCCGAGCACGTTGAGTTCATCCAGAAGGTTTGGAACAGCGACGACGTGGAGGCAACTGTTAAAGCTATCGTGGAGAACCGTAACATCTGGACCGTGGACTTTACCGAGGTTACTCCCTTCGTAGAGAAAGTAGCTGGTTATGTGAAGGTTATCCTCGCAGAGGGTATGGCTGCGGCTCTGAAAAAGATGTTGTAGCCAATCTTGTTAACCCATTAGAAAGAGGATAACATTATGACAGAGGAAAGAGATAACTGTCTGTATTGCCGCAACAAGGCAGTGCTGGACGAGTTGATGATCAAGATTTGCGACCTCGACGTGTCGACCCTCTACCTCTTCCGTGAGCAGACTCACAAGGGAAGGTGTGTGGTGGCCTACAAGGATCACGTTGGCGAGCAGTTTGAGATTCCCGAGGCAGACTTCGTACGCTTTATGCTCGACGTAAGGCGCACCGCTGCGGCCATCAAAGCTGCATTTGCCCCCAACAAGGTAAACTGGGGCGCCTACTCCGACACCCTGCGTCACGCCCACTGGCACATCGTGCCCAAGTATGAGGGCGAGGCCGAGTGGGGCGGAATTTTCGCCATGAACCCCAAGCAGACCTACCTCACCGAAGAGGAGTATGCCGAGGTTATCGAGCAGATCAAAAGCAAACTTTAATTTTACGGAACAACATTCGTGAGGTGAGTGTGTGGCCCCAATGGAGGCCACACACTTGTCCTCGCATTTTACTTTCACAGATTTAACCGAGCAGACAATGAAACGCTATCTGAAAATAAACGAAGCCGACAATGTTGCCATCGCTCTGGACGACCTCGCGAAGGGTGAGGTGATTGAGATTGGTGGCGCACAAATCACTCTGGCAGAGGATATTGCAAAGGGCCACAAGGTTGCCCTGTGTGCTATCGCCGAGGGTGAGAACGTCATCAAGTATGGCTACCCCATCGGTCACGCAACACAGCCCATCGCGCAAGGCGAGTGGATTCATAGCCACAACGTAAGGACAAACCTGCACGACAACTTGGAGTATACCTACGAGCCCAAAATCGCACCCAAGCACTACCCCGCCGACGAGCGCAAAGTGATGGGTTATGCGAGGAAAAATGGCGACATGGGTATCCGTAACGAGCTGTGGATTATCCCCACTGTGGGTTGCGTGAACGGTCAGGCCGAGGCAATCGTCAAGAGGGTGAAGAGCGAAATGGACTGCTCGCACTTGGACGACGTGAGGGTCTACACTCACCCCTATGGTTGCTCGCAACTCGGTGAGGACCACCGCAATACACGCAAGGCTTTGGCCGACATGGTACACCACCCCAACGCAGGTGCAGTGCTCGTATTGGGCCTCGGTTGTGAGAACAACCAGGTGAGCGAGTTCCAGAAGGAGATTGGCACTTGGGACGAGGAAAGAGTGCGTTTCATCGTGGCCCAAGAGGTGGAGGACGAGATTGAGGAGGGCGTAAAAGTGTGCGCCGAGTTGGTTGAGCTCACCCGCAAAGACCAGCGTACCCCCCAGCCTCTCTCGAAGCTGAAAATCGGCCTGAAATGTGGTGGTAGCGACGGTTTCTCGGGCATTACCGCCAACCCCCTCGTGGGATTGTTCTCCGACTGGCTCATTGCACAGGGCGGTACAACAATTCTCACCGAGGTACCCGAGATGTTTGGTGCCGAAACAATCCTTATGGATCGCTCGGAGAATAGGGCCATTTTCGACCAGACCGTGTGCCTCATCAACGACTTCAAAGACTACTTCAAAAAGTATGACCAGCCCATATACGAAAACCCCTCGCCAGGCAACAAGAAGGGTGGTATTACTACCCTCGAGGAGAAATCGCTCGGTTGTGTACAGAAGGGCGGTGCAGCCACCGTTGTGGACGTATTGGACTACACCGACAGGGTTAAAAAGAATGGCTTGAACTTGTTGCAGGCCCCCGGTAACGACCTCGTGGCCTCGTCGGCATTGGCGTTGAGTGGTTGCCAGATGGTGTTGTTCACCACCGGTAGGGGCACTCCCTTCGGTAGCTTTGTGCCCACAATGAAGATCTCGACCAACAGCCGACTCTATGAGTTCAAGCAGTGCTGGATCGACTTCAACGCAGGTACTCTCGTGGAGGACGAAGAGGCAGATGTTGTACTCAACCGCTTCATCGACAAGGTGTTGGCTACCGCCAATGGCGAGCCACTCAAGCACGAGCAGACCGGCTTCAAGGAGGTTGCTATCTTCAAGACT
>JAFYRC010000202.1 GCA_017547065.1 Tidjanibacter sp. | reverse complement strand
ATAGTAAACTTGGAGGACTCGTACGTCTTGCGTTGGCGTCGGTTTTTGCAATCGGATGCAGTGTGTCGGTGTGGGCACAGTCCACGATGGAGGGCCGCATCACACTCACTTTGGACAATTGGGATGGCCGCTATGAGATTGGCCAAACCGTGACTATCCACGCCGATGTTCCTGAGGCCTTTGAGGCCATCCAAGAGGTGTGGGTTAATGGCCTCCTTGAATCGAAGGAGAAGGTCTTTGTGGAGGCAGGAGAGTATGATATTTTCACTCGCCACCACGATGAGCCCGCAACCGTGATGCTCAAATTCTTCAACCCCAAGAGCAAGAGGAGAGTGGATTTCACCGATATTGGCTACTGCGTTGGTTTGGAGCAGTTTAGGCCCGGCTTCCAGAAACCTGCCGACTTCATCGAGTGGTGGAGAGAACAGACGGAGGTGATGCGCCAGCTGCCTATCGAAGCTACCATCACAGAGGTTGCTGTGCCTGAGAAATATGCCCAGGACTACGTTTGCTACGATGTGATGGTCAACTGTGGCGAGGGTGGCGGTATTCCCGTGAGGGGCTATATGGCAATGCCCAAGGGTGCAGATGTTGGCTCGCTGCCCATCTGCGTCTTTACCCACGGCTCGGGCGTGAGGACGCAGGCTAACCGTTCGCGTATTGAGGTGGCTCTGCGCTATGCCCGCCAGGGTGGTGGAAGCATCGCCTTTGACCTCAATGCTCACGGTATGCCCAGCGACCAGCCCCAGGAGTACTACGATAATCTCCACAATACCGTTCTTCACAACTACCTCAATCGCCCCATCGAGAACAGGGAAGACTACTATTTTCGTGCTATGTACCTCCGTGTGCAGCGTCTGTTGGACTGGATGTGCGACCTGCCTGAGTGGGATGGCAAGCGTGTGCTGATTGTGGGTGGCAGTCAGGGTGCAGCCCAGGCGGCGGCCATTTGTGGCCTCGACAGCCGTGTTACCCACGCCGTATTGAGGGTGTCGGGTATGATGGATATGGGCGGTGCCCAACCCGGACGTAGGAGTGGCCCTCCCCAATTGTATGAACTCTATGGCCCAACCGAGGAGTTTATGAAGTGGGGTCCCTATTTTGATGTTGAGTTCTTCCTCCAACACACCGATGCAGAGATTGTTATGGAGTGTGGCTTGGTGGATATGTCGGTGGTGCCCACGTCGATTATGGCGGGATACAACATCGCAACCTGCCCCAAGACCCTCTACACCTATCCATACCGTGGCCACCACGTACCCAAGGGTAAGTACAGAGCCGACTGGAAGAAGAGGGTTGACGACCCCATCAACAAATTCATCCGCGAGGCTCTGAAGTAGGGGACGAAAATGCCCTTACACATCAAAAGATGTGTTTTTAGGAATTCTTTTGTATATTTGCAGACTTGATTGACAAATAACACAAAAAGAGAGATATGTTCGAAAACCTGTCTGAAAAACTTGAAAGGTCATTTAAGATTCTCAAAGGTGAGGGTAAAATCACCGAGATCAACGTGGCCGAAACACTCAAAGAGATTCGCCGTGCGCTGATTGATGCCGACGTGAACTACAAGGTCGCAAAGACCTTCACCGATGAGGTGAAACAGAAAGCACTCGGTCAGAATGTGCTCACCGCCGTGAAACCCGGTCAGATGATGACCAAGATTGTGCGTGACGAGCTCGCTGCACTGATGGGTGGTACTGCCACTGATATCAACCTTACGGGCCACCCCGCAGTAATCCTCATCGCAGGTTTGCAGGGTTCCGGTAAAACCACTTTTTCGGGTAAGCTCGCCCTTCAACTCAAAACCAAGAAGAACCGCAGCGTGTTGCTCGTAGCGGGTGACGTCTACCGTCCCGCAGCTATCGACCAGCTCAAAATTCTTGGCCAGCAGGTGGGTGTGGAGGTCTACACCGAGGAGGGTAATATGAACCCCGTGGAGATTGCCGAGAACGCAATCAAATATGCTCGCAGCAAGAGTATCAACACCGTGATTGTCGATACCGCAGGTCGCTTGGCCGTGGACGAGCAGATGATGCAGGAGATTGAGGCCGTGAAGAAGGCTGTGAAGCCCTCCGAGACCCTCTTTGTTGTGGACTCGATGACCGGTCAGGACGCTGTAAACACCGCTCGTGAGTTTGACCAGCGATTGGACTTCGACGGCGTGGTACTCACCAAACTCGATGGCGATACCCGTGGTGGTGCTGCAATCTCAATCCGCTCGGTGGTTAACAAACCCCTCAAATTCATCTCCTCGGGCGAGAAGATGGACGCTTTGCAGGTGTTCCACCCCGAGCGTATGGCCGACCGTATCCT
>JAFYRC010000023.1 GCA_017547065.1 Tidjanibacter sp. | reverse complement strand
TTACTACGTTTTCAACGTGGTGAGTGTGTGGGAACATATCCACTGGCTGCACGGCTACAACCTTATACTGTGCATCCATCAGGGCCAAGTCGCGAGCCTGCGTTGCGGGGTTACAGCTAACGTAGACAATCCTTTCGGGTGCGGCACGGAGAATGGTTGCGATAACGTCCTCGTGAACTCCGGCCCTTGGGGGATCCAAAATCACCACATCGGGACGGCCGTTAGCCTCCACAAACTCGTCGTTCATAACATCCTTCATATCGCCGGCATAGAATGTGGTGTTGCCAATGCCGTTGAGTGCCGAGTTGACCTTGGCGTCCTCGATAGCCTCCTCCACATACTCCACGCCCACAACGCTCTTAGCCTTGGAGGCCACGAAGTTGGCAATGGTACCCGTACCTGTGTAGAGGTCGTAGACAACCTCTGAGCCGGTCAGGTCGGCAAACTCACGAGTTACTTTGTAGAGCTCGTATGCCTGCTCCGAGTTGGTCTGGTAGAACGATTTGGGACCAATCTTGAAACGGAGGCCCTCCATCTGCTCGAAGATGTGGTCACGGCCCGAGTAGAGAATGGGCTCGCGGTCGCCGAGCGAGTCGTTGAGCTTGTCGTTAATCATGTATACCAGCGAGGTGATCTCGGGGAATGTTGTTTTGAGGTGCTCCATCAGGGGGGCGATAAGCTCGGGCTTGTCCTGAGCAAACACAACGATAACCATAACCTCGCCGGTGGAGGCGGTGCGGATCACCACGTTGCGCATCAGACCCGTGTGTTGACGGATGTCGTAGAACTCATAGCCTTCATTCTCTGTGCAGTAGCGACGCAACTCGTTGCGGATGCTGTTGGAAGGCTCGGCTTGCAGGTGGCAGTAGTCGATGTCGAGTACCTTGTCGAACATGCCGGGGATGTGAAAACCGAGTGCGGGTTTGTCGCCAATCTCCTCACCACGAGCAACCTCCTCGTAGGTCTTCCACCTCTTGGGTGCGAAGGTGAATTCGAGTTTGTTACGATAGTGGTCGGTCTTTGCCGAGCCCAGAATGGGGCTGATTGCGGGAATCTCCACGTGACCAATGCGGGTGAGTTGGTCGGCTACCTGCTGCTGCTTGAAGGCGAGCTGCTCGCTGTAAGGGATGCTCTGCCACTTGCAACCGCCACACACGCCAAAGTGGGCGCAAAATGGCTCCACGCGCAGGGGTGAGCGCTTTACGTACTCCGTAACGTAGCCCTCCATGTAGCGTTTGCGTTTGGTGCGTACCTGAACGTTGACGATGTCGCCGGGTACGGCCATGGGTACAAAGACCACAATGTCGTTCCACTTACCCATTGCGTTGCCTTCGGCAGCGAGTGCGGTTATTTCGAGTCCCTCGATGCGGGGATGTCTGTTTCTTGCCATAAAAATATTAAATTCTAAATGTGAAACAAAGATACACAAAATCTCAAAAAAACTCCCTACATTTGTAGGAAATTAGCACTATTTGTATGATAAAGATAGCACGTTTTACATTCAACCCTCTGGGCGAGAACACCTATTTGCTCATTGCCGACGGGGGAGAGTGTCTGATTGTGGACGCCGGCTGCTACAATGAGGCCGAGCAGAAGGTCCTCGCAGACTACATCGCAGAGAATAATATCCGCCCTACAATGTCGGTTCTCACCCACGCACACCCCGACCACGCTGTGGGTGCCGCTTGGGCAAAACAACACTATAATATTCCCCTTGCACTCCACTCGGACGATGCGGAACTCCTCGCTCAGGTGCACATCCACGGCCTGATGTTTGGCTTCTCCATCGAGCCCCAAACGGCCGATGTCGACCTTGCAGCGCAGAAGACCATTGAGTTTGGTGGCGAGAGCGTGGAGATTATCCACACCCCCGGTCACTCGCAGGGTTGTGTGTGCCTCTACCTTCCCCAGCAGGGTGTGCTGATTAGTGGCGACACGCTCTTTGCGGGTAGCATTGGCCGCACGGATCTTCCCGGTGGCGACTACGACAAATTGATGGAGAGCATCGTGGGTAAAATTCTCCCCTTGGGCGGTGGCGTGAGAGTGCTGCCCGGCCACGGCAGGGAAACCACCATTGCCCAAGAGACCAACACCAACCCCTTCATTACGGAGGTGCTCGACGGTGGCTTCAATAAACCCTATAACGAATAGAAACTCAAAAAGATACAGCTATGCGCATTGATATACTTACAGTTGTGCCCGAACTGCTCACCTCGCCCTTGAACGAGTCTATTCTCCGCAAGGCGCAGGAGAAGGGATTGGCAGAGATTGTGGTGCACAACATCCGTGACTACACCACCTCCAAACACGGTCAGGTGGACGACTACCCTTTCGGTGGCGAGGCGGGTATGGTGATGATGATTGAGCCTGTCTACCGCCTGATTGAGAAGCTCAAAAGCGAGCGCCACTACGACGAGATTATCTTCACCTCGCCCGATGGTGCAACCTACAACCAGCAGGAGGCCAACCACCTCTCCACGATGGAGAATATCATCATCCTTTGCGGCCACTACAAGGGTATCGACTACCGCATTCGTGAGCACCTCATCACCAAGGAAATCTCCGTGGGCGACTATGTGCTGACGGGTGGCGAGTTGGCTGCGGCTATCATTGCCGACAGCGTTGTGCGTTTGCTTCCCGGTGCCATTGGCGACGAGGAGTCGGCACTCACCGACTCGTTCCAGGACAACCTCCTCGCACCTCCCATCTACACCCGTCCCGCCGAGTTTAACGGTTGGAAGGTGCCCGAGGTGTTGACAAGTGGCAACTTTGCCAAGATTGAGGCCTGGAAGGAGGAACAAGCCTACGAGCGCACCAAACGCCTCCGCCCCGACCTGCTGGAAAAGTAAATCGGTAAAGACGTTAGACCTTTGACGTTAGACGTTAGACAATGAAATACTACATCATAGCCGGTGAGGCGAGTGGAGATCTGCACGGCTCCAACCTTATGAAGGGTATCTTGAAGGCCGACCCCGAGGCGCAATTTCGCTTCTGGGGAGGTGACCGCATGGCCGAGGTTGGGGGTGTGGAGAACCTTGTGAAACACTACAAAAAGACCTCCTTTTTTGGTGTTACAGAGGTGCTGCGTAACCTGCCGACCATCTTCGGACAGCTCAACGAGTGCAAACAGAATCTTATGGCCTATGGCCCCGATGTGCTGATTTGTGTCGACTACCCCGGCTTCAACTTCAAGGTTGCCAGGTTTGCCCACGAGAGGGGAGTGCGCACCTTCTACTACATCTCGCCCAAGGTGTGGGCGTGGAAGGAACGTAGGGTGGAGCGCATTAGGAAATATGTCGACAAACTCTTCATCATTTTCCCCTTTGAGATTGACTACTTCAAGAGTAAGGGTATTGAGGCCATTTATGAGGGCAACCCCATTATGGACTCCATTGCTCAGACCCTTGCACAGATACCTTCCAAGGAGGATTTCTGCCAGCAGAATGGCCTTTCGGACGAGCCCATTGTGGCTCTGCTGGCGGGTAGTCGCAGTAGTGAGGTGAAGCGCAATTTGGCCTTTATGAGGGAGCTTTCGGAAGCATTCCCAGGGCACCAATTTGTGGTGGCGGGAGTGTCGTGGCTCGATGCGGGGCTCTACGATAAATACCTCGCAGGAAGCCGTGTGAAGGTTATCGTTGATAAAACCTATCCCCTTGTTCACTACGCCGATGCGGCGGTTGTGTGCTCTGGCACTGCCACTCTCGAAACGGCACTCATTGGCACCCCCGAGGTTGTGTGCTACCGTATGGACGAGTTATCCTATCGTGTGGCGAG
>JAFYRC010000022.1 GCA_017547065.1 Tidjanibacter sp. | reverse complement strand
TCTACCTCGTGTTCCTGATGAGTGTGGGTATCAAGCTGGCCCGCAAGTGGCTCGGACGAGGTATCTACACCAAGGAGCAGACTGTAAATGTGGACGAGTACACCGTGAAGAACCCCTACAAGGACTTCGCAAAGAAGGACTCCATCATCCAGTTGCTGAAGGTGCTAATGCTCACCCTCATCATTGTGGCTGCGGCCTTTGGTATTGCAACCTACACCAAGCGCTTCGATGCAAACATCTTCACCGTTGTGATGATTCTCACCCTCACAACCCTCGCACTGCTATTCTCGCTGTGGAGCGAAGTAAAGACGTGGGACAAGAGCTACGATGCAGGCATGTACATCATCTACATCTTCTCCATCGTGGTGGCCTCGATGGCCAACCTGCGAGCCATTGAATTTGAGGGCACCCTCGCAATTGTGCTCTACCAGGCGATTGCCATCTTCGGCTCACTCTTCCTCACCATTCTGTTGGCAAAGATTTTCAAGGTGGATGGCGACACAACCATCATCACAAGCAACACACTGATCAACTCACCCATCTTTGTACCCATGATTGCAGCCTCAATGAAGAACAAAGACATCATGATTGTGGGTGTAACCATCGGTCTTGTGGGCTATGCTGTGGGTAACTACCTCGGCTTCCTGATTTATAAACTACTCTTGATTTTATAAGAAAAACGCAAATACACACTAAAATTGGAGAAACAACTATGAAAAAGCAGATTATTCTTTCGCTGGCCTGTACTCTCTTTGCCATTGGCGCAAGTGCACAGGCAAAAGAGGAGGTCAAGACCGGTTGGAACCTTGGCCCTCTGCCCGCAGTGAGCTACAACAGTGACCTCGGTTTTCAGTATGGCGCTCTGTGCGACTTCTTCTACTTTGGCGACGGTAGCACCTACCCCACCTACCTCCACAAATTCAACGTGGAGCTCTCACGCTACACCAAAGGCGAAACCATCGCACACGTGTTCTACGATTCGAAATACCTTATTCCCGGCCTGCGACTCACCGCAGCCGTGAGCTACCTCGACTCTGCAATGTCGCCATTCTATGGCTTCAACGGCTTCGCTTCGCCCCTGGACTACGACAAAACTACCGGCAGCTCGTGGTACTATATGGACCGCACAATGTTGCGTGGTATTGCCGATGTGCAGGGTAACATTTCCGACCGCCTGACCTGGATGGCTGGTCTTACCTTCTGGAACGTGACCACCGGCGACGTGGCGCTCAATAAATACAAAGACGAAACCTCGCTCTATGAGGTTTACCGTGCAGCTGGCCTCATCAGCGACGCAGAGGTTAGCGGTGCCCACCTCGAGCTCAAAGGTGGCCTTGTGTATGACACCCGCGATATGGAGGCAGCTCCCACCCGTGGCTACTGCGCCGAGATTGTTGGTAGCCTCTCGCCCGACCTCTTTGGCGAGGGCGAAGCCTATGGTCGCATTATGGCCACTTGGCGTCAGTTCTTCCCCGTGGTGGGCGACAAAGTGGTTGTGGGCTATCGTGTAAACTGGCAGCAGACCTTCGGCAACACCCCCTTCTACCTCCAGCAGACCACAACGCCCCTCTACCTCCGACAGATTAAGAACGAGGGCTTGGGCGGTAAGAACTCGGTGCGTGGCGTCTTCCAAAACCGCATCTTGGCCGACGGTTATATGTGGGCCAACCTCGAGGCTCGTATCAAACTGGCCAACTTCCGCCTCTTTAAGCAGAACTGGTATGTGGCCACCAACCCCTTTATGGATATGGGCTTAATTACCAAAGCGAGGGCCTTCGATAGGCAAAAAGGCGATAATGCCGCACAGGAACTCATCAATAAGGGCCTCGGACTCTATAGTGGCGAGGGCTACGATGGTGTTCACACCAGCGTGGGTGCGGGTATCAAACTCGTGATGAACCACAACTTCATCATCTCGGTTGAGTATGGTATGCCTCTCGACAAACGAGATGGTAAGGGTGGCCTCAACATCGGTACAAACTACATTTTCTAATAACAAAAAAGAGAGCT
>JAFYRC010000021.1 GCA_017547065.1 Tidjanibacter sp. | reverse complement strand
CCCTTGCGGATCACCACGTTACCTGCCTCATCCACCTTGTAATCAAGGCCGTGGCGGGTGGCAAAATCCACCAAGTAGGCAGTAATCTGTTCTTCGTGTTTTGAGGGGCGAGGTACACGCGTAATCTCGTCGAAAATCTGCCACACAAGGGCAGGCGAAAGTGTTGAAAGTTCAGACATAGCTTTGGAATTATTAAAAATTTTTAATATCTATTATTTCTATTGTCGGTCGCCACTAAAAAATAGTGGTCCGAAAGTGCAAAAAAGATTGCCTTCGGAGTGTAAAGGTAGGAAAAAGTTTTGTAATTTTGTGGTCGAAAACGCAGGATAGCAAAATTTAGACCTATGAGGATTGGCTTCGGATATGACGTACACGCTCTGGCAGAGGGACTTGACCTCGTGCTGGGCGGTGTGAAGGTTCCATCGGAGGTGGGCTGTGTGGCCCACTCGGACGGCGACGTGGCCATCCATGCCTTGTGTGACGCCCTGCTAGGTGCCGTGGCGCTGGGCGACATAGGCAAACTCTTCCCCGACACCGACATGGCCTACAAGGGTATCGACAGCACCATTCTCCTCAGGAGGGTTGTCGACAGGCTCGCAGAGGAGGGATATCAGATTGGTAATGTGGACATTACCATCGCCCTTCAAGCTCCCAAGCTGCGCCCCCACATCGACACCATGAGGACACGTCTGGCCGAGGTAATGGGCATTGAGGTTGACTGCGTTTCGGTGAAGGCCACCACCACTGAGAAGCTCGGTTTCGAGGGCCGCAGGGAGGGCGTATCGGCCTATGCGGTAGCTCTGGTGGAGCGCACAAAATAGAATTCCACTTATTGGCGAGTTGCCCCCGTGCGGTGGGCGTAAAACCTCTCGCCGAGAGAAATCTCACGTTGTGTTGATAACTTTTTGCAATTTTTGTTGGAATAGTCCCGACAAAAGCTGTACCTTTACAAAGTATTTTATACTTTGTAACAAAACGCCCTATGAGCAATAACCCATATCACATTCCTGCCCTCGCACAAGAGTGTATGGACGGCCTCAACATCAACCCCGACGGCACCTACGTTGACCTCACCTTTGGCGGTGGCGGTCACTCACGCCTCATCCTCGAAAGGCTCTCCCCCAAGGGACGCCTATTCTCCTTCGATCAGGACGCCGATGCACAGGCCAACATTCCCGCCGACAACAGGCTCCATTTCGTGGAGAGCAACTTCCGCTTTATGCGCAGTCAGTTGCGCCTGCGCGGTGTGGGCGACGGCGAGGTGGACGGTGTGCTGGCCGACCTTGGTGTGTCGTCGCACCACTTCGACACCGCCGAGAGGGGTTTTTCGTTCAAGGCCGACATGAGTGCACCGCTCGACATGAGAATGAACCGCAAAGCGGCCTTCACGGCCCAGACCCTCGTGAACACCTACGAGCAGGAGGCGCTGGCCAAGCTACTCAAAGAGTATGGCGAGCTGGACACCACCTACAAGATTGCTGCCTGCATAGTGCGCGCGAGGAGCAACAAGGAGCTCACCACCGTAGGCGACCTCGTGGAGGCTGTGGCTCCCTGCACCCCCAAGAAGGACGGCGCCAAGTTCCTCACCAAGCTCTTCCAAGCGTTGCGTATTGAGGTGAACGGCGAGATGGAGGCCCTAAAAATGGCCCTCGAACAGAGCCTCAAAGTGTTGCGCCCCGAGGGACGACTGGCCGTGATATCGTACCACTCGTTGGAGGATAGGCTCGTGAAGAACTTTGTGAAGTGTGGCAACTTTGAGGGCAAGGTGGAGAAGGACTTCTATGGCAACATCTTCTCGCCCTGGGAGGCTGTGAGCCGCAAGGCCATTGTGCCCACCGACGAGGAGGTGGAGCGCAACCCCCGCTCCCGCAGTGCCAAGTTGCGAGTTGCGGCAAAGGCCACCAAAGAGTAAAGAGTAATTAGTAATTAGTAAATATTTTGACGGTTGACGGTCGACGGTCGACGGTCGACGGTTGACGGTCGACAATAAGTAGGTATGAAACTTTTCAAGCGACATAAGAAACAGAAGGGTGCCGAGATGGCGGCTCCGCTGCCCAAGGATGTGAAACCCACGGGAGCAGTAAAACCCATGGCGGCCGACAAGCCACGCCATAAGGGCGCCGTGAAGGATGTGCTCTCGGGCGATGTATTGGTAAGCTCGCCCGCCAAGAAGCACTACACCTTCATCCTCTACCTGTGTCTGCTCATCATTCTCTACATGGGCTACCTTTTCAGCGGGCACCGCTTGCAGAGGGAGCAGATTGAGTGTCGCATAGAGTTGCAGAAGGCCCGAGCCAAGTCGCTCCTCTACTCCTCCGAGAAGATCAACGCTTCGAGGCACAGCAACATCACAAACGAGATAAAGAAACGAGGTATCAACATACAAGAGTGGCCCACGCCACCACAGGTGATAGGTAAAGATGAAACAAAAAAGCACCAATAACCCCAATCCACACGCTATCAAGCGGAGTATCGAACGTAGGGCCAAGTGGCTCTACATCATATTCTCGTTTGTGGCCCTGACCATATTGGTGCAGATTGTTCTCACCCAGTTTGGCCCCAACGGCACGGCCCTGCGCAACAAGTCGGAGGATCTCTGCTATACCACCCGCAGGGTGCAGGGTAGCCGTGGTAACATCTACGACCGCAACGGCGAGATTCTCTCTACCGACTCCCGTACGTACAACATACGCCTCGACCTGGCCGCCGAACCTCTCACCGACGAGCTCTTTGGCCAAAGCGTCAACACCCTGGCCGATTCGCTGAGCCGACTGCTGGGCAAGCCGTCGAGCTTCTACCGACAGCTGTTGCGCGAAACACGCCAGAAGGCTGTGGAGAGCAAGGACACCGCACTGGTCAAACTCAAAGGCAAGGAGTATTTCTCGGGTGCGAGGTACAAACTCCTGGCCCGCCACCTCAACCAGAGGGAGTATGACCGCCTACGTACATTCCCCCTCATGGAGCGCAGGATGGGTATGATTGCCGAGGAGGAGAGGATGCGCTACAAGGTCTATGGCTCGATGGCGGCCTACACCATTTCGCAAGGCGTGGAGAAGGCCTACGACAGCCTGCTGCGCTCGACCGACGGCGTAAACCGCTATGTGAAGCTCGACAACCGCAACCGCAACTCGGTGCCCATTGTGGACAAAATCAACCGTCCCGCAACCAATGGATGCGACATTCACACCACCATCGACGTCAATCTCCAAGACGTGGTGGAGGGTGCTCTGCGTAACCGACTCATAGAGAACAACGCCCTGAGTGGCACGGCTGTGGTGGTTGAGTGCGCCACGGGCGAGATTAGGGCTATGGCCAACCTCACCCACCGTAAGAACGGCGAGATTAACGACGACTTCAACTATGCCATACGTTGGCACGGCGCCCCCGGCTCCACCTTCAAGGGCATATCGCTGATGGCCCTGCTGGACGATGCGGGTGTGTCGAAGGATAAGTGGGTCGATTGTGGCAAGACGGGCAAGACCGTAATCAACGGCCTAACCATCACCGACACCCACGTGGTGGGCGAAAACAAGAGCGGCAAGACTACCGTGAAGGGTATGTTCGCCGAGTCGTCCAACGTGGGCTTCGCCAAGGTGGTGTGCCAAAACTACGAGGATAACCCCCAGAGGTGGGTTGACTACATTCGCGACATCGGCCTCGACAAGGTGTCGCACATACAGAACATCCGAGGTCTGAAATTCTACATCAAAGACCCCTCGACGTTCCACAACAAGGGTGGTTGGTCGAAAACCACCCTACCCCAGACCGCCTACGGTTATGAGGTCAACATGACCCCATTGCAGATACTGATGTTCTACAACGCCGTAGCCAACAATGGTAAGCTCGTCAGCCCCATGCTGGTAAAACAGGTGATGAGCGACGGCAAGGTGGTCGAAGAGTATGGCTGCGAGGTGGTCAACGAGCAGATATGCTCGCCCACGGCGCTGGCCGACCTGCGCGAGTGTATGGAGGCCGTGGTGAGCCACGAGAGAGGTACCGGTAAGGCCCTCAGTAAGTTGCCCTTCAAGGTGGCAGGTAAGACCGGCACGGCCCAGGTAATCCTCCCACGCGAAAAGTGGGGCAAGAACGCCTACGTCACAGCAGACGGCACAAGGGAGTACCTGGCAACCTTCGTGGGATACTTCCCCGCCGACGACCCCAAGTACACCTGCATTGTGTCCATCAAAACCGAGCGTAAGAGTGGCGAGGTGAAGTACTACACGGGTGCCGGCGTGTCACTACCCGTATTTGAGGAC
Organism: Tidjanibacter sp.; assembly: GCA_017547065.1. Classification (GTDB taxonomy): domain Bacteria; phylum Bacteroidota; class Bacteroidia; order Bacteroidales; family Rikenellaceae; genus Tidjanibacter. The sequence continues at coordinate 18,697 of JAFYRC010000021.1, read as the reverse complement.
ATCGCCGGATACATCTACACCCACGACCCGCAGTGGACCACCAAGGCCGAGCACAAGACTAACAACAACACCCTCACCACCAAACCCTCCGCACGTGGCACCACCACCTATGAGGGTGTAGTGCCCAACGTGGTGGGCATGGGCCTGAGGGACGCCCTCTATTGTCTCGAAAGCGCAGGCCTGAGGGTAAAGTTCAGCGGTAGCGGCAAGGTTGTGAAACAATCGCTCGCACCCGACACCGCCATTGAAGAGGAAACGGTGATAGAGATTGAATTGAGAATTGAGAATTGAAAATTGAAAATTATCCCCTAAACTCCCTAAATTCCCTAAACTCCCTAAGGACTTTAAGGGCGATAGGGGCGATAGGGGCGATAGGAGCAGAAAAAGAATATATGAAACTAAACGATACACTGAAAGAGATTGATGTGAGGGACATTGTGGGGCCCAAGGACGTGGAGGTCGTGGCACTCACAATGGACTCGCGCAGCGTGGCCAAGGGAACGCTCTTCGCCGCCATTGAGGGCACGGCTGTCGATGGACACCGCTTTATCGGTAGCGCCGTGGCGCAGGGAGCCTCCGTGGTGGTGTGCAACCACATCCCCGAGGAGGTCAAGGGGGAGAGTAGCAACGCAACGTTCGTCGTTGTGGACGATAGTAGCAGGGCGATTGGACTCATCGCCTCCAACTTCTACGGTCGCCCCTCGGAGCGACTTGCCCTGGTGGGTGTAACAGGCACAAATGGCAAAACCACCACCGCCACCCTACTCTACAACCTCACCCAGAAGCTCGGCTACAAGGCCGGACTCATCTCCACGGTGGTCTACAAAATTGGCAACCACGAGGAGCCATCCACCCACACTACCCCCGATGCCATCAACCTCAACCGCCTGCTGGCCCGCATGGTGGAGGAGGGTTGCGGCTACTGCTTCATGGAGGTATCGTCCCACAGCCTTGTGCAGCACCGCACAGCGGGACTCAAATTCACGGGTGCTCTGTTCAGCAACCTCACCCACGACCACCTCGACTACCACGGCACCTTCGCCGAGTATATCAAGGCCAAGAAACTACTCTTCGACGGCCTCGGTAAGGATGCGTGGGCTGTGGTGAACGCCGACGACAGGAACGGCAAGGTCATGTTGCAGAACTGCCGCGCCGCCCAGCACACCTATTCACTGCGCGGTGTGGGCGAAGTAAATAGCAAGATTCTCGAAACAACCCTCGAAGGTATGCTCGTGGAGATCGACGGACAACAGATGTGGACACGCCTGCTGGGTCGCTTCAACGGCTACAACCTCACGGCTGTATACATGGCCGCCACCCTGCTCGGCAACAGTAAGGAGGAGGTGCTGGCCGCCCTGAGCGCATTGGAGAGTGTGTGCGGTCGCTTCCAGACGCTCCGCTCACGCAGTGGAGTGACAGCCGTGGTGGACTATGCCCACACGCCCGACGCGCTGGACAACGTGCTCGACACCATCACCGCCCTCGGTGTGGCAGGTAAGATAATAACAGTGTGCGGCTGCGGTGGCGATAGGGATCGCACCAAGCGCCCCGAGATGGCAACCATTGCTGCGGAGAAGTCCCACACGGCAATCTTCACCTCCGACAACCCACGCACGGAGAGTCCCGAGGCCATTCTGACCGATATGGAGCAGGGCGTGGTTGGCAAGAACAACTACCTTCTGATTACCGACCGAGCCCAGGCCATCCGCACAGCCCTGCGTATGGCAGGCAGTGGCGACGTGGTGCTCATTGCGGGTAAGGGCCACGAGGACTACCAAATCATCGGCCACGAGAAGACCCACTTCTCGGATCAGGAGCAGGTTTTGGCATACTTTAATACAATTTCTTAATAACCCACAAAGCTATTTTAAGTTATTTTAATAATAAGCCAAAAGAAAATAATATAAATTAAATATCTGCAAGACGCATTATTAAATAATATTAATAAAGGAAGAAACGAAATAAATTATATTTAAAAATGCTTTACTCGTTAGTAAAATATCTTGAAAACAACTTTGACATACCCGGCATGGGTATGTGGCAGTATCTGTCGTTCCGTTCGGTGGGAGCAATCATCTTGGCGTTGCTCATCGGTATGATTTTCGGTGGCAGGCTCATCCGCCTGCTCCGTCGCAAGCAAATCGGCGAGGATATCCGCAACCTCGGACTCGACGGTCAGATGGAGAAGAAGGGCACACCCACAATGGGCGGTGTGATCATCCTCATCTCCACCCTCGTGCCCATCTTCCTGCTGGGCGACCTGAGCAACATCTACACCTGGCTCATGATCATCAGCACCGTATGGCTCGGCTTGCTCGGCTTCGCCGACGACTACATCAAGGTCTTCCGCAAGCACAAGGAGGGACTCAAAGGTAAGTTCAAGATTATCGGCCAGGTGGGACTTGGCCTCATCGTGGGCTCGGTGATGTGTTTCAGCCCCCAGGTGGTCGTTATCGACAAGAACGACCCCGCAACCATCGAGGTTGTGGAGAGCGTCGAGGCTCCCAATGGCGAGGTACTCTCCACCATTGTTGCCACCGAAATAGTGGGCGAGAAGACCACAAAGACAACCATTCCCTTTGTGAAGAACAACGAGTTCGACTACCACTGGCTGGTGCCCGCCGAGGGTAAGTGGGCCGACGTGCTCACGTGGGTACTCTATGTGCTGGTGGCCATATTCGTAATCACCGCCGTGAGCAACGGAGCCAACCTCACAGATGGCCTCGATGGACTCAACACGGGTGTGAGTGCCGTGATTGCCGTGGTGCTCTCGGTGTTGGCCTACCTCTCGGGCCACGTTATCTATGCCGACTACCTGAACATCATGTACATCCCCGGTAGTGGCGAGCTGACGGTATTCGGTGCGGCCTTCGTGGGTGCACTGATTGGTTTCCTGTGGTACAACTGCCACCCCGCGCAGGTGTTCATGGGCGACACGGGTAGCTTGGCCATCGGCGGTATTGTTGCCGTGTTTGCACTGGCCATCCGCAAGGAGCTCCTGCTGCCCCTGCTGTGTGGCATCTACCTCGTGGAGGTGGTGAGCGTCATGATCCAGACTGGCTATTTCAAATACACCAAGAAGAAATATGGCGAGGGCCGTCGCGTATTGCGCATGGCACCCCTGCACCACCACTACCAGAAGGGTGGCCTGCACGAGAACAAAATCGTTGTAAGGTTCTGGATTGTGCAGATCCTCCTCGCAGCCCTCACCCTCGTGACCCTGAAAATCAGGTAAGAGGGAGTGAGAATTGAGAATTGAAAATTGAGAATTGAAAATTGAGAATTAGTAAATATTTTGCGCAGTGGGCATAGAAGGCCTAGTAGGCGTAGTAACATAGGCCCACTAGGGCTACTAGAAAAAGCTGACAGTCCAACACTCCACAACAACTCCTCCACTAAGTTAGGGGAGGTGCCCGAAGGGCGGAGGGGTCTGTCTGGAAAGGGCTACAAAGTGCAGAAAGTGCAGAAAGTGTAAAATATTTACTAATTACTCTTTACTAATTACTAATTGAATTGACGTTAGACGTTAGACATTAGACGTTAGACAAAAAAAATGAAAAAGATAGTAATTTTAGGAGGTGGCGAGAGTGGCTACGGCTCGGCTGTGCTGGCCAAGTCCAAAGGCTTCGACACCTTTTTGAGCGATGCAGGAGTCATCGCCGACAAATATAGGCTCGCCCTCGAAAGCGAGGGTATCGACTACGAGCAGGGAGGACACACCGAAGAGCGTATCCTCTCGGCCGACTTGGTGGTAAAGAGCCCCGGTATCCCCGACAAGGCCCCAATGGTCAAAGCCCTTCGCGAGAAGGGTGTGCCTATTGTGAGCGAGATTGAGTTTGCACGCCCATTTAGCAAGGGCCGCACGCTTTGCATCACGGGCTCCAACGGTAAGACCACAACAACAACCCTCACCCACCGCATACTCGCCGAGGCGGGCTATGACGTGGCCGTGGGTGGCAACATCGGTCAGAGCTATGCCCTGAGCGTGGCTAAGGACGACAAGGAGTGGTATGTATTGGAGCTGAGTAGCTTCCAGCTCGACGGCTGTGTGGACTTTGTGGCCGACATTGCCGTGTTGATGAACATCACCCCCGACCACCTCGACCGCTACAACTACGTCTTCCAGAACTATGTGGACAGCAAGATGCGCATCGTGCGTGGTCACACCTCCGCCAACCACTTTGTCTACTGTAGTGACGACAAAACCATCCTCGCCGAGGTGGAGAAGATTGGCCCCGCATCGCAGCGCCACCCCTTCGGTAAGTGTAACATCGCAGGGGAGGTTGCCACAGTGGAGCTGGACGGCAATAGTCTGAATATCGACCTCAACCGCCTCCACATCAAGGGCCTCCACAACGCCTACAACGCCATGGCCGCATCGCTGGCAGCAATGGCCGCAGGTGTGCCCACCGAGCAGATTGAGCGCACGCTCTATGCCTTCGAGGGTGTGGAACATAGGCTCGAGAAGGTGGCAGAGATTGGTGGTGTGGAGTGGATCAACGACTCCAAGGCTACCAACGTCGACTCGGTGTGGTATGCATTGGAGAGCATGACCAAGCCCACCGTGTGGATTGCCGGCGGTACGGACAAAGGTAACGACTACGAACCCTTGAAGGAGTTTGTGGGACGCAAGGTAAAGACGCTCGTGTGTATGGGCGTCAACAACGAGAAACTGCTCGAAGAGTTCCGAGGCATAGTGCCCACCTACAACACATCCTCGTTGGAGGAGTGTGTGAAGGTGTGTGCACAGGTGGCCGTGGCGGGCGATGCCGTATTGCTCTCGCCTGCGTGTGCAAGCTTCGACCTCTTCAAAAACTACGAACAGAGGGGTACCCTCTTCAAACAGAAAGTATTAGCACTCAAAGAAGATGAGCAAAGATAGCAAACCCACCGCCACCAAACCCATTGGTGCACACTATGCCGAAAAGAGCAAGGAGAGCCGCACAACCAAAACTCGCAAGCCCTCCGGAGCCCACTATGCCCCCGAGCGTAGCTGGGCCGAGAGCATTTTTGCCGGCGACAAGGCCCTCTGGGTGGTGATTGTGATGTTGCTCGTCTACTCGCTCTTTGTGGTCTACTCCACCACAGCCTACGACCCCGCGCTTAATGCCAACCAGGAGCTCACCAAGCAGTTCCTCTTCATCGGCATTGGCATGGCTGCCTTCTTCTTTGTGCAGTCGTTCCACTGGATGACCTACCGCCCGCTGATTAAGTTTGTCTATTGGGCGTCGATCATCCTAACCATAATAATGATTGTGACGCACACGGGTAGTAACGCCGCACGCTCCATCAACATTGCGGGCTTCGACTTCCAGCCCTTCGAGTTGCTGAAAGTGTCGGTAATCCTCCACCTTGCCGACCGTCTGGCACGCCAACAGAAACACATCGATAAGATTGACATTCTGCCTAGCCTGAGGATCAAAGATTGGAAGAAGGACCCCAAGAAGCAGACCCGCACGTTCTGGAAATACACGGTGCCCATATTGGGCCCCATTGTGCTGGCGTGCTGTATCACCATCATCATCAGTAACTCCACAACCTTCATCATCGCCATTTCGTGCTTCCTGATGCTCTTCATCGGTAGGGTTAAGAGCTCGGACATCTGGAAAATCATCATTCTCGGCGCAGTTGTGGGCAGTGTGGCACTGCTGACCTTTGGTGGTAGGGTCGACACGCTCGGCGGACGCATCTCCGGTTACAGCCCATGGATGCTCAAAAAGAGCGCAAAGGTGGAGAGCGACGGCAAGGAGTACTACGTTAGGCCCGCGCACGAACTCGACCAGACCATGTATGCCAAGATGTCCATCGCCTCCGGTGGACTCCAAGGCAAAGGCCCCGGACAGAGCACCAACCGCTACTTGCAGGAGGCCGACAAGGATATGGCCTACGCCTTCCTGATTGAGGAGTATGGACTGATTGTGGGCGGAGTGTTCATCCTGCTGGCCTTCCTGATTATGTTCTACCGAGGGTTGGAGATATTCAAGAAGTGTAGCACAGCATTCCCGGCCCTCGCGGTGCTGGGTGTCATTACAGCCATTGTGTTGCAGGCATTCCTACACATGATGGTGTCGGTGTCGCTACTCCCCGTTACGGGCCAACAGCTACCCATTGTCAGCAAGGGTGGCTCGTCGCTTGTCTTCACCCTCGCCTCGCTGGGCCTCGTGATGGGTATCAGCGCAAGGGCCAACAACGGCACATTGAATAACAAAAATTAAGAGGAAAAGAACTATGAAAAAACTGAAAGTTATATTGAGCGGTGGTGGCACGGGTGGACACATCTACCCCGCAGTGGCCACAGCCGAAGCACTCACACGCAAGCTCGGTGCCGAGGGCGTTGAGATTCTTTTTGTGGGCGCCGAGGGTAAGATGGAGATGGAGAAAGTCCCCGCACTCGGCTACCGCATTGTGGGCCTCCCCGTGGCAGGTCTGCAACGTAGGCTCACTTTGCGAAACCTGGCTGTGCCCTTCAAACTGGTGGCCAGTATCCTCAAAGCCAGGCGTACACTAAAAAGCTTCCACCCCGACGTGGCCGTAGGCTTTGGTGGCTACGCCAGTGGCCCCATACTCAAAGCGGCACAGAAGGCAGGCATTCCCACCGTGTTGCAGGAGCAGAACTCCTTTGCGGGTGTAACCAATAAGCTCCTCGCGCGCAAGGCCGAGCGCATCTGCGTGGCCTACGACGGTATGGAACGTTTCTTCCCCGCCGACAAGATTACCCACACAGGTAACCCCCTGCGTGGCTCCTTCGGACAGAGCGTGGACCACGCTGCCGCACTCGCCCACTTCGGGTTGAGCGCAGAGAAGCCCGTGGTGCTGATTGTGGGTGGCTCGCTCGGTAGCCGCACTCTCAACGAGATGGTCAAGGCCCACTTGGAGCGCATTGTGGCCGAGGGTAAGGTGCAACTCATCTGGCAGAATGGCAAGTACTACGACGGCGAGATGGAGGCCTTCTGTAAGGACAAGGATATGACAGGCGTGTGGAGGGGTGCCTTCATTGACCGCATGGACTACGCCTACGAGGCTGCCACGGTTGTGGTGTCGCGCAGTGGCGCCTGCTCGGTGAGCGAGCTCTGTTTGGTGGGTAAACCCACGGTGTTTGTACCCTCGCCCAACGTGGCAGAAGACCACCAGACCCACAACGCCATGGCCCTCGTAAACAAGGGAGCCGCCGAGATTGTCAAGGACTCGGAGGCCGTAGAGAAGGGTTTTGCAGTGGTGGAAACATTGGTGGCCGACAGCGCAAGACTCGCTTCATTGAGCGCCAACATCCAGGCCCTGGCTATTGCAGACTCGGCCGACAGAGTGGCAGAGGAGGCAATCAAATTGGTGGAGAGTAAATAGGTAATTAGCAAACACATAGGACACACAATGAACGTATATTTTGTTGGTATTGGTGGTATTGGCATGAGCGCCATCGCACGCTTCTTCATGCACGAAGGAGTGAAGGTGGCTGGTTATGACCGCACCCCCTCGCCACTCACACGCGCACTCGAAGAGGAGGGCGCACTCATACACTACGACGACAACGTGGAGCTCATTGGCGAGGAGTGGAAACACCCCGCCGACACGCTCGTGGTATACACCCCCGCAATCCCCGCCGACCACACCGAGCTGAACTTCTTCCGCGAGGGAGGTTTTGAGGTGGTCAAGCGTAGCGAGATCCTCGGTCACCTCACCGCAGGCAAGGTCGTTACAGCCATTGCAGGTACCCACGGCAAGACCTCAACAACCACCATGACCGCTTGGTTTACCCTCGGTGCCACTGGTGCAGGCAACGCCTTCCTGGGTGGTATCAGTCGCAACTTCGGCAGTAATCTACTGTTGGGTGGCGGCGAGAGGATGGCCGTGGAGGCCGACGAGTTTGACCGCTCGTTCCTGCGCCTTACCCCCACCATCGCCGTGGTTACCTCCACCGATGCCGACCACCTCGACATCTACGGCACCCACGAGGAGATGAAACGCGCCTTCGGTCAGTTCGTTGAACGCATTACGGAGGGCGGTACACTCATACATAAGTTGGGCTTGGAGATTGCCCACGGTAACAAGGGTATTAAAACCTACACCTACTCGGTGGACGACACCGCAGCCGACTTCCACACCACAGGCCTTATGCCCCTGGGTGACGGCACCTTCCGCTACGACATCGTCTGTCCCGACCGCACCATTGGTGGTTGCAGGCTCGGCGTGGGTGGTAAGGTCAACGTGGAGAACTCTCTGGCCGCGGTGGCTGCCATTTGGGCTGCAGGTGAGTTCAACGAGGATGGTCTGCGCGAGGCGATGAATAGCTTCGGTGGCGTGAAACGTAGGTTTGAGGTCTACATCAACACCCCGCAGGTGGTCTACATCGACGACTATGCCCACCACCCCGAGGAGTTGCGTGCGGCAATCACCTCCATTCGCGGCATGTTCCCCCAAAGGAGGCTCACGGTTGCCTTCCAGCCCCACCTCTACACCCGCACAAGGGACTTCCATAGGGAGTTTGCCGAGGCCCTGTCGCTGGCCGACAAGGTGTTACTACTTCCCATCTATCCCGCTCGTGAGTTGCCTATCGAGGGCGTGGAGAGCGAGCTGATTGGTAGGGATATCAGTGTGGAATGGCGCATTGTGGCGAAGGAGTTGCTGGCCGAGGAGTTGGGCAAGGAGGAGTGTGATGTGGTTGTGAGCTTTGGCGCCGGCGACATTGACCGCGAGTGCGACAAAATCGCCGAGGTGCTTTCGAGCAAGTTGTAATAGCAGTTTTAACAGACCCCTCCGCCCTACGGGCACCTCCCCTAACTTAGTGGAGGAGTGGTCGGAAGGATATGTTATAGATATTGCAGCCCAAAGACCTTTGCGAAAAACAGTTTATTATTAAACACACATAAGAGCCACAACGACTCCTCCCCTAAGTTAGGGGAGGTGGTCGAAGACCGGAGGGGTCTGTCAAAGAAAAACTTGACAAAAGAACGCACACATAACCAGCCTGCGCAACTTGCAAAACAGGGCATAAAGGTTTTGAGGGTACCCAACCAGATTGTGTGGACACAAAGCGATGTTGTTGCGAGTGCAATAATGAACGAGATTGACTCTCAAGCAGATAGTAAGGAAAAGAGTAATGAATAAACAAAGAGTTTGGAAAATCATTGGCACCGTGGTGGTGTGGATGTGCATTGTGGCCTTCTTTGTGGGGGCAGCAATGTTGCGACATGCCAACGAGTCGGAGCGCAGGGTGCAGCGATTGAAGGTGGAGGTGGTCGATAGTGGTCGCCTCGGGCTCGTTACGGCCGACAAAGTAATTGAGGCCATCCGTAACGAAGGACTCCTTCCATTGGGCAAGAGGGTCGACAGCGTGAGCCTGTTGGCCATCAACAACTTCGTGGAGAGTAACTGCTTTGTACACAGCGCCCAAACCTTTGTAGACTACGACGGCACACTCACCGTCAGGCTCTCACAGCGCAAGCCCATCGTGAGGGTCATCACCTCCCGTGGCGAGGATTTCTGCCTCACCGCCGGAGCCCACCTGCTACCCACACAGCAGGGCGTTGCCCTCGATCTTCCCCTCGTTACGGGCGATATCCAGGTCCCCTTCCCCGCGGGTTTCAGGGGCGACATGCAAGCTTGGGCCTCTGCCAACAAAAAAAATACGGACAAAAATTATATATTTCTACTCAAACTCACTAATTTTGTAAGATTGCTTGAAAGCAAACCAAAATTGAGCGAAAATATCGTTCAGATAGTGGTCGAAAACGAGGCAAAAAAGGGCGCCAGCAAGGAGCCTAAACAAACCATTACGCTCATACCTCGCAAGGGTAACTACTCGGTACAGCTGGGCTCATTGGACAACATCGAGGCCAAGCTCAACCGTTGGGTCCGCTTTGTGGAGGCCGGAGTGGTTGACCTCAATAGTGAGGGCACCCTCAACGTGTCGTATGAGGGACAAGCCGTGTGGAAACCACAACCAAAGAAGAGTAAAAAATAAGTAAGAAAACATATACGCCAAAAGCCCAATAAACACACCCACTATGGAATTGAAAGATTACATCGTTTCTATCGACCTGGGTTGCAGCAAGGTGGTTGCTGCACTCGGTACACTTGACGACAACGGCAATGTTGTGGTTGCCGACTTTGTGTGCAAGCCAATGAGTGGTTTCACCCGTGGAGAGATCTCCAACATCGAGTCTGTGAGCAAAGCGCTGAAAAGCGCCGTTAGCGAGCTGGAAAGTCGCAACAATATTATTGTTAGCGATGTACTCGTGTCGGTGGAGGGTCGCCACGTTGTGTGTGCCGACAACTCCGGCTTTGTTTACATCGGTAGCGACGGCGAGATCCTCGACGAGAACGTGCGCCAACTGCACGAGAACATGAACAACGTGCAGGCACCCGAGGGTATGACAATCCTCTCGCGCATACCCCAGAGGTACAAAATTGACTCGAAGGAGATTACGAGCGACCCCGTGGGTATGTATGGCAAGCAGTTGGAGGCAACATTCAGCTTCCTGCTGGCCGGCAAGGGTGTGTTGGAGCGTATTGGCAAGGCCTTCGACCGTGTGGGTATCAACGGCTACAAGTTCTATGCAGCAGCCAGCGCCACAGGCGAGGTGGTTGCCAGCGAGGACGAGAAGGAGATGGGTGTGGCAGTGATTGACCTCGGCGCGGGTGTGACCAACGTGGCAATCTACCACGACAAGGTGTTGCGCTATGCGGTGTCGATCCCCATGGGCCAGGAGGCAATCAACAAGGATATCAAGGCTACAGCTATTCCCGACAAGCACATCGAGAAACTGAAAATAGCTTATGGCTATGCCACCGCAAGTGCCATTCCATTCAACAACCTCAATAGCGTTATCCGCATCAACGGACGCACCCAGCACGAAAAGCACAAAGATATCCCCTATCGTGACCTGTGCACCATCATCAACGCCCGCATGTTGGACATCATTGAGTTTGTGGTGGACGAGATTCGCACCTCGGGCTACCAGAACAAGCTTGGCGCGGGCATTATCCTCACCGGTGGTGGCTCGCAGTTGAAGGGTGTTGTGGATCTCTTCAAGGAGCGTACGGGCTATGAGGTCAGGTTGGGTTACGCCGAGGTTGGCGTAGGTGGCGAGAGTGTGGAAGGTACGTTCACTCCCGCGATGTCCACTGCTGTCGGCTTGCTCACCGTGGGACTCTCCGAGAGCATGGTTCGCACCGCCAAGAGCGCTCCCAAGAAGGTTACCGCACCCGAGAGTGGCTCAACCGGTCAGGAGGACGAGAAGACCTCTACAACCAAGGGCAACAAGAAAGAGAAAAAAGACAAGGAAGGCAAGAGGAGAAACTTCTGGGAAAAGTTGGGTGAGCTTTTCTTTGGTCCCGACCAAGAGGTCGTAGAAGACGAGAATTTGTAATATAAGCAGAAAAAGACGTTGGACGTTTGACGTTTGACAAAAGAAGATAATTATGAATACTTTTGATACAACCGACATATTGGATTCGATCATGGCTCCGGCCAAGAGCGAGTCTATCATCATGGTGCTTGGTGTGGGAGGTGCAGGTGGTAACGCCGTGAACCACATGTTCGACCTCGGCATTAAGGATGTCACCTTCATGCTCTGCAACACCGACAAGCAGGCACTGGCCAACAGCCCCATCGAGAACAAACTGCAACTCGGTGCGGGTCTTGGTGCAGGCAACATCCCCGCCAGGGGACGCGCTGCCGCCATCGAGAGCCTCAATGAGATTATGATCCACTTGGAGAACAGCGGTGCCAAGATGATCTTCATCACCGCAGGTATGGGTGGTGGTACCGGCACGGGTGCTGCTCCTGTGATTGCCAAGGCCGCCAAAGGCAAGGGCATTCTCACCGTGGGTATCGTCACACTCCCCTTCCGTAGCGAGGGTAAGGTGAGGAACGAGCAGGCAATGAAGGGCTTGGAGGAGTTGCGTGAGAACACCGACGCACTGGTTGTCATCAACAACGACAACATCACCAAGATGTATGGTACACTTCCCTTTGTGGAGGCTCTCCACAAGGCCGACGACGTGTTGGCCACCGCGGCCAAAGGTATTGCCGAGCTGGTGACAAGGCACGGTATTGTCAACGTCGACTTTGCCGATGTGAGCACCGTGATGAGGGATAGCGGCATGGCCCTCATGGGTTCGGCCAGAGCGAGTGGCGAGGGTAAGATTGACGAGGCTGTGAACATGGCCATCGCTTCGCCTCTGCTCAACAATCAGGACATTCAGGGCGCCAAGAAGATACTTCTGAACCTCTCCTACTCCGAGAGCGACGACCTCACTTTGGACGAGGCCAACCATGTGTGGGAGATTGTACAGAGCCACGCTTCGAGGGGCTTCGGCGACCACAACGCCAACCTCATTTGGGGTGCAGGTACCTCCTCCGAGCTCCAGAAGGGCGAGATTGAGGTTACCATCGTAGCCACCGGCTTTGAGAGTATTTCCGGCGAGGTGCCCAACGCAAGGCCCACACTTGGCCAGATGGAGAAGAACGCACAGGGTGTGGTGGCCGAGCCTGCTACCTCAACCACTTCGGCTCCCGAGCCACAGCCACAGCCCATCGCCAAACCCGCCGGCGTGGAGTGGAGCATCAAGGAGCACTACAACAACATCGACACTCTCTTTATGCAACCTGCCTTCTTCCGCCGAGGTTTACAGCTCGACGGTATGGTGAAAGGTGCAACTATTCAGGTTGACGGTCAGGTGGGCGAGAAGGTGAAGGAACAGCCCGCACCCACCACAACCGAGGGTACACTCTTTTAGTTAGCAGAGGATGGGTACACTCGGTGCGATACTAACTTTTAAGGCCTTTGAGGCTGGACTTATCGGCAACATCATCCTGATTGTCCTGCTACTGTTGTACTCGGCGCTGATGTCGGGCTCGGAGACTGCGCTCTTTTCGCTCTCGCCGGCACAGCTCGACAAGATTCGTAGGCACGAAAGCCCCGTAAATAGCGCCATCTTGAAACTGCTCTCCGCGCAAGATAAGTTGCTGGCCACAATTCTGATTGCCAACAACCTGATCAACATCCTTGTGATTTCGCTGTGTAGCAACCTGATTGACGCACTGGTGGAGTTCAACAGCATGGGTTGGGAGTTTGCCATCAAGACGGTAGCCGTGACGTTTGTGCTGCTGCTCTTCGGCGAGATTATGCCCAAGGTCTACGCAAGCTACAATCCCCACGGTTTTGCCAACATCGTAGCACTTCCATTGCAGGCCCTCAATAGGCTCTTCAAGCCCCTCACGTTCCTGCTTGTGAAGTACTCCGATGCCATTCAGAACAGGGGTATCGTACAGCCCGAGAACATCTCGATGGAGGAGATTGAAAACGCCCTGGAAATTACCGAAAACCCAAGTGAAACGGAGAAGGAGATGCTCTCCGGCATTGTGCAATTTGCATCCACCGAGGTAGAGGAGATTATGCACCCGAGGGTGGACATTGAGGCCATCGACTCGGAAGAGAACTTCGACGAGGTGAGAAGGGTAATTATGGACAGTGGCTACTCCCGTATCCCCGTATACCGCGAAAACCTCGACCACATTGTCGGTATTCTCTACGTAAAGGACGTACTTGCCTACATTGGCGAGAACGCCGACTTCGAGTGGCAGAGGCTCCTGCGCCCCGCATTCTACACCCCCGAGCACAAGAAGATTAACGACCTTCTGGAGGAGTTCCGCAGTCAGAAGGTACACCTGGCGATTGTGGTGGACGAGTATGGTTCCACACTTGGTCTGGTGTCGTTGGAGGACATCTTGGAGGAGATCGTGGGTGAGATTAGCGACGAGAGTGACACCCCCGAGGAGTTGCCCTACAAGCTCCTGCCCGACGGAGCCTACATCTTCGACGGTAAGGCCCACATTGGCGACCTGGAAGATGTGCTGAATGTGGAGGAGGGCACCTTCGACGACTGCCGTGGCGAGGCCGAAACCATCGCCGGCATGATGCTCGAAATCAAGCGCGACTTCCCACGCAGGGGCGACAAAATCACCCTCCACGGAGTGAGGTTTACGGTGTTGGCCATCAGTGGTCACCACGCCGAGGAGATCCGTGTGGAGAGGGAGAAGAACAATAAATAGGACGCCACGCAAAGACTCCTCTTTGTGTGTGCAGGCTTGGTTAGGACAAATTTAGGACTACAACGTGAAAAAACGCATAGATTTCAATCAAGGATACATCATCGTGGCCCCCGTGGATGAGCAGGCGGAGCACTCGGCCCTACTGACCGAGAGCGACCTTGCACACCTCGCCACACTCTCCTCACCCACCCGTAGGGCTCAGTGGAGCACTTGGAGGCACATCGTCAGGGAAGAGCTGGGTGCCGAGGCGCTGTTGCGCTACAACTCCATGGGCGCACCCATATTGGAGCGCGCAGTGGGCGACGTGGCCTACATCAGTGTGTCCCACTCGGCCGAGTGGGTGGCCGTGATGTTCAGCCACACAAGGTGCGGTGTGGACATCGAAGCCACCGACCGTGGTTTCTCAAAGGTAGCCTCGCGCTACATCACCCTCGATGAACGTGAGCACCTCGGCGCCGACTTCGGAGAACTCTTCGAGGGCGTCGTGTGGAGCGCCAAGGAGGCAATGTACAAGTATGCCAACACTCCCGGTGTGGAGTTCACCTCCGACCTCCTGCTCGTTGGGCACACCCCACTTACCACAACGCTCCAAGCCGAGCTCTATGGTGTACCCCTGCCCGACACCCACTACCTCCAACTCGAAGGTCAGATACTGTGTTACCTCTATCAAGACTAACCAATCCCCAAAAAAGATATGAACGTACGCATCGCCCCCGAATGGCAAAAACTGCTCCAACCCGAATTCGACAAACCCTACTTTGAGGAGCTTGCGGAGTTTGTGCGTGCGGAGTATGCTAAAGGCCCCGTATATCCCGCTGCGGGCAACATTTTCCGTGCGTTGGACAAGTGTAAGCCCTACGAGGTGAAGGTTGTAATCATCGGCCAAGACCCCTACCACGGCGAGGGTCAGGCCAACGGTCTTTGCTTCTCGGTGAACGACGGAGTGCCCTTCCCCCCCTCGTTGCGCAACATCTTCAAGGAGATTGCCGCCGACCTCGGCAAGCCCATACCCACGAGTGGTAACCTCGACCGTTGGGCCGAGCAGGGTGTGTTATTACTCAACGCCACCCTCACCGTGAGAGCCCACGAGGCCGCCTCACACGCTGGCCACGGCTGGGAGAAGTTCACCGACGCTGTGGTGGCCACCCTCTCGGAGTTACGTTCGGGAGTGGTCTACATGCTCTGGGGAGCCTACGCACAGCGCAAGGGCGCAACGATTGATTCCTCACGCAACCTGGTGCTCAAATGTGCCCACCCCTCGCCCCTGTCGGCCCACAATGGCTTCTTCGGCTGTCGCCACTTCTCGCAAGCCAACGCCTACCTCGCAGAGCAAGGCGTGAAGGAGATTGACTGGTAGAGAGAAGGAAAAGTTTGCATAAAAAAAAGTAGCGAGCGCATGCGGCGTTCGCTACTTTTTTTCTATCGGCACAGTCACTCTCCCCTACATCTCCACCCACTCATAGGCAACACCTGTGGGGCTCACCGCCACCTTCAAGTACTCGGGCTCGGTGGCCTCATCCTTGATGGTGCCCACCACGGTGTAGCGCACACCATTGTTGGTGAGATCCTCGCGGTAGTGGTCGTGGCCCTGCAACACGAGGGTCACATTGTGGCGAGCAAAGAGCTCCATCAGCGCAAAGCTCTCCTCGAAGGGCATATTACCCGAGGTGGACTGAGTATTGTCCGTATTGAAGAGGTTTGTGTGCTTGGAGATGATGCAGTGGCGGTACTTGGTGCGGTTGGTCGCCAAGAACTCCTTCAACCACTTGGTCTGCTTGGTGCCAAGCGTACCCGTGGCCGAGTCGAGCACAAGGAAGAGATCCTTACCGCCTGAGAAGCTAACCTCAAACCAGTAGACCGAGGGGCCAATCAGTTTCAGGTAGTCACCCCAGCCGTCGAAGAAGATGTCGTGGTTGCCCAAGACGTTGAAAATAGGGGTGTTATTTGCGTGCTTACTCGCGTCATAAGCGGTGGCCTCCAAGTAGAAGGGGAACTTACCGGGGCGATCCGTGAGGTCGCCCAGCACAATGCCAAACGAGGCATCCGCGTCGTTACGCAGGTCGGATACAAAGGTGCGAATATTGTTGTTGGTAGCGTCCACATGGGGATCGGTGCTGACGTAGAACACATAGTCCTCCGAGGCCTCTACCACCGCCAGCGTTTTGCCCTCATTGGCGGTCATACTCTGCTCAAACCTCCTGGCAATCAGGTCGCTCGTGGGCACAAACATACCCTTGATATCATACTTATCGCATCCTGCCACAAGAGCTACAACGGCACCTAGTGCCACAATCTTTCTTACCACCTGTAACATAAGCCTGCCTGAATGAAGAGTTGATAGAAATCGGTCGACATGTTAAACATTCCGGCCGCCTTGTAGTTCACGTCGAACGTTAGGCCAAGATTTTCGCTCGCCTGCCAGCCCGTGCGGACAATCCACGAGGGTTGGTATTGGCGTTCAAGGTCGCAGAGTTCGCTATTGGTAAAAATAAGTTGAAGGGCCCACTTCTCCACGTTGGGAAGCAGCTCTACGCCAAGTTCATAGAAGAAGTTCACGGGCTCGTCGATGCGTCCGCCACCGCCCAAGATGGTACGATAGTAGTAGCCGAGCGTGCAGAACACGCCACCTCTCTCCAAACCCACGCCCACACCTGCGGCAAGGTTGTTATATCCATTCTGACCCGCATAGTGCACAAGGCCACGAGCCGAAAGGGTTGCCCACTCTACGTCGTAGAGGTAGGCAGGGCGCAACTCCACAGCCGTGCGGCCAATGGTGCTGTACTGCACACCACCACACAGAGCCCAGCCATCGTCAAAGCCGTAGTTGCCCGACAGAGTCACTGCCGAGAAGCCCTCGTGGACAGCATTATAGCCACCGCGAAGGCTCACGTTTACACTCCTCTCCTGCGCCCCAACGCTCAACGCAAAGAGCGACGCGAGGGTGATTAAACAGAGTTTTTTCAAGTTCATAGTTTTCTATTAGTCAAGCATTTAAGTCTTTCCTATTTACAAACCACCGCATCCACAAAGGGAAGGTAGATGGTAGCCGAGAGGCCCAGCGAGTGGGCATAGCCACCGCCCGCAATCGAGGGTCGCCAGAAGGCACCCACCTTCATGAAGGGCGACACCTGGTAGCCACCCGACACAACCAAGCCCACCGAGCCCTTACGTTGGGTGAAGCTCTCGTCGCCATACTTCTCGATGTTGGGTTGGTCTTCGAGCGTCGCGGCCCTATATTTGAGCGACGAGCGGCCAAACGACACACCCGCTCCCGCATACCAGCGACCAATGTGGCGGTAGGCCATAAGGCCCATCGTGAAGGACGACTGCACAGAGTAGGCAACGCCACTAAAACTCGAAAAGGTCGACGAGTAGCTGTCGTCGGTGTAGAGCAACTCCACGGCCGCCCTCCAACCGTCGCGCACAAAGTAGGAGCCCTCAAAGCCGAAGCCCATGGTGCCCGTGGTGGACTGCAAGCCACCGTAGGCCTTACCCGCGGGGTGCACAAGGTTGGCCAAGGGCACAATGTTTACGCCCACGGCCCACACGCCCTCGCCATTCATCGTGTCGTAGCGAGCCGCATCCCTCCTATTTTGTCCCAACGCCGCGCCCATTGCTACGCACAGCGCCACGAGGGTTATCACAATTTTTCGTACCATATATATTATATGCATTTCTCTTGACTACACGTTTTTCTTCTCGGCCACAATCTCAAAAGTCCTTCCCTCCTCGGCGAGGTAGGTCTCAGCAAACTCCCCACGGCACTCGTTCAGTAGCACGCTCTCGTCCTTATAGCGCGATGAAAAGTGGCCGATTATCAGCCTCTTGGCTCCGCTCTCGCGTGCGGCCTTCACCGCTTGCAGGGTTGTCGAGTGGCCCCTCTGTTTGGCCTCACGGCGCATATCGTCGGCATAGGTAGCCTCGTGGTAGAGAAGATCCACACCACGCACCAGGCTCACTGCCTTACCAGAGTAGTTGGTGTCGCTAAGGTAGGCATAGCCGCGGGGCGCGTAGGGTATGTAGGTCAGTTCCCCATTGGGCACCACCCTACCGTCCTCCAAGCGGACATCCTCGCCACGCTTGGCCGCCGTAATCTGCGCCACACCAAGGCCCAGCTCCGCAATCTTCTCCTTACGCACATTCAGCCCCGGGGTCTTCTCCCTAAACAGGAAGCCCGCCGTGGGTACCCTATGGCGCAGGGGGATGCTCCACACCTCCATCACGTTGTTCTCATAGAGGAGTTCGTGCTGGGTGGTGTGCACCTCATGCCACACGACCTCAAAGGGCAGTTCGGTATCGAAATAGCGGAAGTGGTTCTCCATGATCTCCCCAAAGGGATTGGGAGCAAAGACGTGGAGGGGCACCTTGCGTCCCATAAGTCCCATGCTCGAAATCAGCGGGAAGAGTCCGAAGACGTGGTCGCCGTGGAGGTGTGAGATGAACACAGCATTGATTTTCAGCGGACTAACGCCCACCTTCAAGAGCCTATTCTGCGTACCCTCGCCACAATCCACAAGGTAGTGTTGCTCATAGAGATTTATCACCTGAGCAGAGTGGTGGAGTCGTAGCGACGGCTTTGCGCTACCCGAGCCGAGTATGGTAACCTTGAATGTCATATCACAAAGATATGAAAAAATTGAAAAT
>JAFYRC010000201.1 GCA_017547065.1 Tidjanibacter sp. | reverse complement strand
GTTTACTGCTCGTAAATGAGGAACTCACAGACCCTAAGGTTGGTGCAAAATTTACCCACGAGATGCACTCGATTAGAACAACTATAAACTATATGAATAGGAGAGATTTTTTGAAGAAATCGGGCTGGACCGTATTGGGTTTGGCTGCATCGGGCTCGGTGCTTAGCGTTGCAGGTTGCAACTCGGAGAGCGAGAGCGGTAAGTATGTTAAGGCAGTGCCTGCCGAGCTGAAAAAGATGCTCGAAGGGCTTGGCGAGATGAAGGTTTGGTGGGGCGACATCCACAACCACTGCAATGTGACCTATGGTCACGGCGACCTGGGCGATGCCATCGCTGCTGCCAAGGAGCAGTTGGACTTTGTGTCCATCACTCCCCACGCTCTGTGGCCCGACATTCCCGGTAAGGGCGATCCTCGCTTGGAGTGGGTTATCGACTACCACGAGAGCGCCTTCCGCCGACTCCGCGCGGGTGGCTGGGAGCCCTACGTTAAGGCTCTGCGCGAGGCCAACGTGCCCGAGAAATTCCTCACCTTCACCTCCTATGAGTGCCACTCGATGAAGCACGGCGACCACGTTGCCCTCTGCTACGACTACGACACTCCCCTGTTTGAGTGTACCTCGGTGCCCGACCTGAAACGTAAGCTCAAACCCTACAAAGCATTCGTTACACCCCACCACATGGGCTACATCACCGGTTTTAGGGGCTACAACTGGGACGCCTTCAAGCAGGATCCCCAGACCCCCTTTGTGGAGATGTACTCGCGCCACGGCTTGGCCGAGAGCGACCAGGGCGATATGGACTACCTGCACGATATGGGCCCCCGCACCTGGGAGGGCTCCGTACAGTATGGTCTTGACCAGGGCCACAAGTTTGGCCTTATGTGCTCCACCGACCAGCACGCAGGCTACCCCGGTAGCTATGGCGACGGACGTATCGGTGTGTTGTGCAACAAGCTCGACAAGGAACAGCTGTGGAACGCCATGAGCGCACGCCACATCTGCGGTGCTACGGGCGATAAGATTAAGATCGACTTCCGCATCAATGGCGGTATGATGGGCGACGTGGTGCGTGGCAACAGCAGGGAGATTTATGTTGCTGTGGAGGCTATGAACCACATCGACTATGTGGACATCATCAAGAATGGCCAGTGCCTCTCGCGCCTGAGCGCACCCCACACGGTGGAGAAACCCGCCGAGAAGACCATCAGGGCCAAGGTAAAGATTGACTTCGGCTGGAACCGCGAGGAGGAATATGTACATTGGCAGGGTCGCCTGCGCCTCTCGGAGGGTAGGCTCAATGGCGTACAGCCCTGCTTCCGTGGTGCAGCCTTCACCTCGCCCCAACCCGGCGAGCCCGAGTTCCGCACCCGCGTGAACCGCATCCTCGGCACCACAGACAAGAGCGTGGAGATTGACCTCTACTCGACCAAAAACCCCAACACCACAACCCCCGCAACGCAGGGCGTAGTACTCGACGTGACAATGCCCGTGGGTGGTAAGATTGTGGCCGAGGTGAATGGTCAGAAGTTCTCCTACACCCTTGAAGAGCTATTGGAGGGCAGCAAGGCCCACTTCATGAGGGGCTGGCTGAGCGAGGCTGTGCAGTTCCACAGGGCAGCTCCCGAAACCACCTTTGCCGTGGGCGAGGTACTCACCGACAATGCCCCCGAGAAGGCCACCGACTACTACTATGTGCGTGTGCGCCAGCGTAATGGCCAGTGGGCATGGAGCTCGCCTATTTGGGTTGAGAAGAACTAAATCTTCTCCACCGTCAACCGTCAACAGACGACCGTCAACAGACGATTGACAGCCGATGATTGACAACCGACGATTGAAAATTCTCCTCCTTCTTCACGGGTATCTTTTTTGTTACCCGTGATGACAGGGAGGTCCCTTTCTGCCCTTTCTGCCCTTTCTGCCCTTTCTGCCTTTTGGCTCTTTTGGCTCTTTTGACAACACAAAACATTCGCTATGAACACAACTCGCTATGCCATAGGCATTGACCTTGGTGGCACAACAATCAAATATGCGCTAATTTCCTCCGAGGGGGAGTTCCTCTTTGAGGGCATGGCCGACACCCCCGCAACAGAGGGTGCCGAGGCTGTGTTGGAGGCCCTCTGTGGGGCAGCCGACGAGTGTTTGAAATTCGCAAAGGGTGCCGGCATTGAGGTGAAAGGTATCGGAGTTGGCACCCCCGGCGTAATCTCGCCCGACGGACAGACAGTGCTGGGCGGTGCAGAGAACATCGAGGGCTGGGAGAATGTGAACGTGGGTGCAAGGCTCACGGCCCACACCTCTTTACCCACCCTGCTCGGCAACGACGCCAACCTTATGGCCCTCGGCGAAACCCTCTATGGCGCTGCTCGCGGAGCCGAAGATGTGGTCTTCCTGACCGTCGGCACGGGCATTGGCGGTGGTGTGCTTATCGGTGGAAAGTTGCAGGGCGGCTGGCACGGTAAGGGTATGGAACTGGGCCATATTGTGCTCATCGCCAATGGCGAGAGGTGCGCTTGCGGTGCTGTGGGATGCTTGGAGCACTACGCCTCCACCTCGGCACTCGTGCGTCGCTATGCCGAGCGCAAGGGTATCGACACCGAGCAGACCAACGGTCGCGACATCGTAGGCCGCTACCACGCAGGCGAACAGGAGGCCATCGACACCATGGAGGAACACTGGGAGTGGCTCGGTCAGGGCATCCGCAGCTTCATCAACATCTTTGCACCCCAAAAGGTGGTTGTTGGCGGAGGTATCTCGGAGGCCGGCGAGTTCTACTTCGAGGGAGTGCGTCGCCACACCGCAGCCCACGTCATGGAGGTGTGCGGAGGTCACACCGAGATTGTGGCCGCCACGCTGGGTAACCACGCAGGTTCACTGGGCGCTGCGGGCCTCATCCTCGGAGAGTAGGAAAGTAAGAAAGAGATTTATACCAATTAATAAAACCAACCATTAATTCACACAATGTACAACACAAATGTAAAGCTGGGGGAGAGAGCCTATACCGCCCCCACAATTCAGATTGACGACCTTGCCGTAGAGCAGGGCATTGCCATTTCCACTCCCGAATTTGACGATGTAATTTTCTGGGAGGAAGAGAACTAATCCACACAACAACAAGAGAGAAGAACGATGAAAAAATTTAGCACTATCGCAATCCTCGCACTGATGTTGGTGGGTTGCAACAACAATTTCGACAACGTAGCCCCCACCATTGAGGGCAAAACCTTGACCATTGTGGCCACCACCGATGACGCCGACATCGACGGCCGTACCGCCCTCAACTCCGCCGATGGCAAGAGCCTCGTGTGGAAAACGGGCGACAAACTTGGCGTTTTCTGTGAGTACAACGGCGCAGCCGTAGGTACAGGCTACCAGAATGAGTTTACCCTCTCCTATGGCGATGGTCTGGCAAGTGGCGAGTTCTCGGGCACTATTGCAGATCTTGACGCCGTGGATACCAACGTGGAGGGCCAGTTCCTGCGCTACCACGCCTACTACCCCATGACTGCCGCAAACGCTTCGA
The DNA here is from genome assembly GCA_017547065.1 of Tidjanibacter sp. GTDB lineage: Bacteria > Bacteroidota > Bacteroidia > Bacteroidales > Rikenellaceae > Tidjanibacter. Next base: position 3,352 of record JAFYRC010000201.1, on the reverse strand, counting down.
AGAAGAAATTTGCCCTCGTGGGTACCCTCTCGGCCGTGCAGTCCTACAACGCCGCTGCCGAGTACAACGATATGAGCGCCGACGACGTAATGATCGGCCAGTATCTCGAGGGTACCAAGGACGACCTTACCATTCCTTTGAAGTTCCAGCACGTATTTGGCCTGATGACCTTTGAGGTTAGCAACCCCACCGGCGAGGCTATCGTGGTGAACAAGATTGAGATGACCACCGAGGAGGGCCTCTGCCTGAGCGGTGCCTACACCCTCCAAGCCAACAAACTCCTCGCCGCAGGTAGCGACCCCAACCCCAACCCCGTGTTCAACAGCGGTAGCGCAACCGTTGGCGTGGGTGTAAGCAACGGTACCGTTGCCGCAGGTGGCAAGCTCACCGCCCGCCTGATGTTCAACCGCTGGGCCGACACCAATGGCAAGGCTCTCACCGTGAAGGTCTACACCAACAAGGGCGCCCAGACCTTCAATAAGACCGCAACCGACTTCTCCGGCAACACCAGCTGGGGTATGCGCCTGGCCCTCGACACCAACGCAATGGAGGTAGCCCTCGTGGACAACTACGACAGCGCAACGATGACTCTGTGGAATAGCGAAACTGACCTGACCGCGAACAATACCAAGAACATTACCACCGCAGGAACTTATTGCATCGATGGCTCAATTGCCTATACTGCAACTTGTCAGTTGAGGGTTAAAACCGACGGTGCCAACATCTCCTTCATCGGTAGGTACATCGAGAATGGCATGCCCAAGGACTCCTTCACCGGTTGCTTGGTTCAGTCGAAGCATGCCAACTCGGGCCAGGTTAACCTCCTTGTAAAAGACCTCAACATTGCGTGCTACAACTCCGAGATGTCTTTCATCAGGTTCAACGACAGTATCAAGACCCTCAACAGCCTCACCATCGAGAACTGTGTGCTCGACTGCTCAACAAGCCTTCCCTTGATGATTTGCGATGGTAACCACGGTACACTCAACGTTGTTATCCGCAACTGTACGTTCACCAACTGCGGTGAGTCGCTCATCAATGGCGCAGGCGCAGGCGGTAGCGAAAACTTGTCGTTCACCTTCGAGGGTAACACCATCTACTCGAATGCTGCGAGCGTTGAGTCGCTGTTCGACCTGTCGGGTTGCACCAACGCCAACTTCACCACCACAATTCAGAACAACACCCTCATTGCAGAGTAGTTCTCTGCGGTGCTACCGAGGGGTTCTTCGGAGCACTACGGAGTAATATCCCCAAGACCGAGCCGACAGCCCACAAGGTTGTCGGCTCACTTATTTTAGGCGGATAAGCAATAGAACCAAATGGAGGGCTTTTCTGCAATTTTCCATTTTTCATTTTTCATTTTCCATTTTATATCCTATATTTGTAGGTTGGAAATTCCGTAGCAACGAAAAATATAAAACGAAAATAAACATAAATACAAACTAAACAGACCTATTCACTATGTGTAGAGTACTCATTATCGGTGCAGGCGGTGTAGGTACCGTTGTAGCACACAAGGTGGCTGCCAACCCCGTATTTACTGACGTAATGCTGGCCAGCCGTACAAAAAGCAAATGTGATCAGATTGCTGCCGCTATCGGTGGCGACCGCATCAAAACCGACCAGGTGGATGCCGACAATGTTGCCGATTTGTGCCGTGTGATGCGCGCCTTCCAGCCCGACATCGTAATCAACGTAGCACTCCCCTATCAGGATCTCACCATCATGGACGCCTGCTTGGAGTGTGGTGTAAACTACCTCGACACCGCAAACTACGAGCCCCTGGATGAGGCTCACTTTGAGTACTCGTGGCAGTGGGCCTACCGTGAGAGGTTTGAGAAGGCCGGCCTGACCGCTATCCTCGGTTGTGGCTTCGACCCCGGTGTGTCGGCAATCTTCACCGCCTATGCTGCAAAGCACCACTTCGACGAGATCCACTACCTCGACATCGTGGACTGCAACGCAGGTAACCACGGCAAGGCTTTCGCCACCAACTTCAACCCCGAGATTAACATCCGCGAGATTACCCAGAATGGTCGCTACTGGGAGAACGGCGAGTGGGTAACCACCGGCTCGCTCGAGATCCACAAGACCCTCAACTACCCCAACATCGGTCCCCGTGAGAGCTACCTCTTGTACCACGAGGAGTTGGAGAGCCTTGTAATCAACTACCCCACCATCAAGCGTGCTCGCTTCTGGATGACCTTCGGTCAGGAGTATCTCACCCACCTCCGCGTTATTCAGGACATCGGTATGGCTCGCATCGACCCCATCATGTACAACGGAATGGAGATCGTGCCCATCCAGTTCTTGAAGGCTGTTCTTCCCGATCCCAAAACCCTCGGCGAGAACTACCACGGCGAGACCTCGATCGGTTGCCGCATCAAGGGTATCAAGGACGGTAAGGAGAAGACCTACTATATCTACAACAACTGCGACCACGCCGCTGCCTACAAGGAGACCGGCACCCAGGCTGTGAGCTACACCACCGGTGTTCCTGCCGCTCTTGGCGCAGCAATGTTTGCCAAAGGTTTGTGGGTAATGCCCGGCGTACACAACGTTGAGGAGTTCGATCCCGATCCATTCTTGTCGGAGCTCGGTCCTCAGGGTCTGCCTTGGGTAGAGTTGCACGACGTAGATTTGGAGCTGTAGTCGATCGTCAACCGTCGACCGACAGAGGTCTAACGACAAACGTAAAACGTAAAAATAATAGACAGACCCCTCCGGCTTTCAGCCACCTCCCCTAACTTAGGAGAGGAGTGGTTGTGCGGGCTTTGCTTGGCAATGGGCCATTCCAACATTTCCCATTCCATTCAACAACACCTCCACTGAGTCAGGGGAGGTGCCCGAAGGGCGGAGGGGTCTGTTCATTTTCAATTCTCAATTCTCAATTCTCAATTTTGAACTATTACAACACCGTTCCGTCGCCTTGCTATGTATTGGAGGAGGCGGAGTTGATGAAAAATATGGCCATCATTGACCGTGTGCGTCGCGAGGCGGGCGTGGAGATTATCGTGGCACTCAAAGCCAACGCCATGTGGAGCATCTTCCCCATCCTGCGTGAGCACTCGGATGGTGCAACGGCCAGCTCGTTAGCCGAGGCAAGGCTCGTATTTGAGGAGTATGGCGAGAGGGCTCACACCTACGCCCCCGTCTATTCCGACTCGGAGTGGGAGGAGATTATGAGCTACAGCGACTACATCACCTTCAACTCGCTCGGCCAGTGGAACAGGTTTGCTCCCCAGGCTATGCTGAGGGGCATTTCGTGTGGCCTGCGCATCAACCACGAGTACTCCACCGTTGAGACCGACCTCTATAACCCCGCATCGCCCACCAGCCGACTTGGCGTGAG
>JAFYRC010000020.1 GCA_017547065.1 Tidjanibacter sp. | reverse complement strand
GTTATATAAAAATTTCTTGTTCATCTTTCTAATACACTATTGGTTACACTACCAGCCATTGTTCTGCTCGAGGAGTTTGTTAAGACTCACCTCGGTGTAGGGAATAGGCCACAGCACATCACGAGCCGACACATTGCTGTAGTACAAGCGTGCAGCAACGTAGTAGCCACTGGTGTACGGAGGAATGGTTGGATAGATGGACTTCATATTGGTGGTGAAGAGTCCCCAACGAATCAGGTCGTCCTTACGCTGCAACTCGAAACCAAGCTCCAAAGGCCTCTCGTTGCAAGCTGCCTGATAGAGTGCATAGCGGTCGCCCACCTCGGCATCAATGTTCTCGTTGGGAGTGTTGATAGCCTGGCCGTAGGCACGCCTACGCACCTGGTTGAGCAACTCACCTGCAACAGCAATGTCGGTGGCGGTGCTGTTGTCGTCGGCTGCAACAGCCTCGGCATACATCAGCAACACATCCGAGTAGCGCAGCAAGGGCCAGTTGATGGGAGTGTAGTTCACACCCTTGGTGCCCAACTCATAGGAACGACGGAACTTACCGCAGTAGCGAATCCAGTAGTTGGAGGTCTGGCTGTCCTGTGTACCATCACTGTTGTAAGAGAAGGGAGCGATGGTCCACTCGTAGCGGCTATCCTTCAATGCGTCGCTTGGGTTGGGATCGCTACTATCAAACAACGTGATGTAGTAGGAAGTAGCACGCAACGCACCAATCGACTGACCAAGTTCATCACGTTTCTGATTGCTCGAGCTGACGTTGATACCATTGTTTCGGCCAACCATACCTGCGGTCGAAGTGTAGGTACCCTCGTTGTTGCCCCAGAACTCAACCTCCCACATCGACTCCTGAATGTCGTATTTGTCCTGGATGAGGTTGATGAACACCTGCTCATAGCTGGGGTTCAGTGCGTGCAAGCCGCTGTCGATAACCTTCTTGGCATAGGCCTTCGCACGGGCATACATACCGGGCTCCTCGATGGGTTTACCCGCCATATAGAGGCACACCCTTGCCAAAATACCGTAGGCAGCAGTCTGCGAAATGTGGCCTGCGCTCTCCACCTCGAGGGCAGTCTGCAAGCCCGAAACGCACTCGCTCATCTCCTCAATAATTTTGAGATAAACCTCACGCTGTTTGGTCTGGGGAAGCTGCAAGTCGGTCAATGCACACGACTTGGGACTCTCCAAAACCACGGGGATGTTGCCAAAGCGAGTGGTCAGCATAAAGTGGAAGTATGCCCTCAGGAAGCGAGCCTCCGAGCGTACCCTCTCACGTTTAAGTTCGTTCTCCATTTCGGCACCGTCGAGGTTTTCAAGAAGCATATTAGCACGGTTGATACCATTGTAGAAATCTTTCCAATAGCCGTTAATCTTGGGGTCGGTGGTAACCACGTCATAGTAGCCAACCGAGCCCTCGTCGGTCGAGTAGCACTCATAGCCGATGTCGGCCGAAAGACCCATACGGGCAAGCATATTACCACCATAGAGGTTGGTGGAAGCGAGAGTCGCATAGACACCATTCAAGGCGCAATCAATATCCTTCTCGGTTTTGTAGAAGTCTTCGAGCAAAATTACGTTGGTAGGCTCAATATCGAGCATGCTACAACCTGCGGTGGCACTCATCAAAGCCACCAAAAGTCCAAGTTTTGCAATAAGTTTTTTCATAGCAATTTTTTCTTTTTGATGGTTTAGAATGTAATGTTAATACCTGCAGTGTATACCTTGTTACGAGCGTATGCCGAGTAGTCGAAACCAGGAGTCAGAGTGGAGTGTTTGGTCGAAACCTCGGGGTCCAAACCGGAGTAGTTGGTCCAAGTGTAGAGGTTCTGGCCCGACACGAAAATCCTGAACTGGTCGATACCCATGCGTGCAACAACACGGCGAGGCAGGTCGTAGGAGAGTTGAACGGTCTTCAGACGCAAGAACGAGCCATCCTCAATGGTACGAGTGCTATAAACACCCCTGGGACCAGCACCGCCGGGACGGTGATTCAAACTCTCGGTATTCTCGGGAGTCCAGTGGTCAACATAGCTCTTGAACTGGTTGATGTTCTTACCTGCGTAGTTACCCTCGAACATGATTCGGTTGGCATTGAGAATGTCGTTACCGTAGTTCCACTGGAAGAAGACGTTCAGAGTGAAGCCCTTGTAGATGAAGTTGTTGTTGAAACCACCAGAGTGAACGGGCAAGCACCTACCAATCACAACCATATCCTGGTCATTGACAACGCCGTCGCCGTTCTGGTCAACATACTTGATATCACCGGGCTGAATCTGCTCGCGGGGGTCACCGTTGCTGGGAACCTCGTCTTTGAGGATATACTTACCACCTACAAGGTTAAAGTCGTCGTAGCCATACACACCGTCCCAAACAATACCGTAGAACGAAGCAACGGGACCACCCACCGAAGCGATGTAGAGGTTGGTGGCGTTGAAGTCGCCGGTGAAGCCAACCGAAGAGAGGAGGTGCTCCTGATCGTCGGTGAGGCCCAATACGCGGCTACGGTTGAAGGAGATGTTGAAGTCGCTGGTCCACATAAAGTTGCGGGTGCGAACATTGATGGTGTTGAACGAGAACTCCAAACCCTCGTTGCTGATGGTACCAACGTTCTTATAAGCCGAAGTGTAACCCGAAGCCATAGGAATCTTGGCGTGGAGCAACAGATCCTCGGTAACTTTGCGATAGAGGTCCACACGGAAGTTCAACTTGTTGTTGAACATCGCCATCTCATAACCCAAGTCGATCTGAGTGGTGGTCTCCCAAGTGAGTTTTTCGTTACCAATCTCGCTGGGCGAAACAACCCAACCGGGAGTTTGATTATTGAAGGAGTACCAGTCATTCAGAGCCAACGATTGGTAGGTTACAAAGTCACCCACGCGGTTGTTACCTGTCTGACCATAGCTAAAGCTCAACTTAGCGTCGTTGATGTATTTGGACTTCTTCATCCAAGGCTCCTTGCTGATACGCCAAGCAATTGCAGCCGAGGGGAAGTAGCCCCAGCGGTTGTCGGGGTGGAACTTCGACGAACCATCCGCACGCAACGATGCAGTCAGCAGGTAGCGCTGGCGGTAGTTGTAGTTCACACGACCCAGGAACGAAAGCAGGCGGTTGCTCGACAGACCTGCATTGATCGAATAGGGAGTACCATCGTCCAAGCCACTCATACCCAAATCCTCATAGGGAAGGTTGATAGAGGTGAAGCCATACTTGGTGGTATTGGTACCCTGAATGGTTACACCACCCAACAGGTCAAGCTGGTGGTAGCGATTGATTTTCTTCTTCCACGAGAGGGTGTTCTCGTTCATCCAGTCCGCAACGCCATTGTAGCCCCACGAACCGTTAACACCCTTGATGTTGTTCACCGTGGGATAACCCCTATAGGTCTTGGTGTTGTTGAACTCTTCAGAGAGAGTGGTCTTGGTGGTGTAACCACCCCTTACGGTCAGCTTGAGGTTCTCGGTCAAATCCCAGTGGAGAGCACCGTTGGCCATAAAGGTAGTAACATCCTTAACCTTGTGCTCATTCTTGACCGACACAATGGGGCTCATTGTTGCAGACATCACACCATCGTAGTCGTCATCGAAGAGTTCATCCTCGTCGAACTCGCCATTGAGCCACACGGGACGGAATGCCCAGCAACGATACATCAGGTAGGAAGCATACTGGTTGTTGTCGGTCTGTGTGGTCGAAGCGGTCTGACCAGTGGTGGTAGCATTTGTGTAGTTTATGTTGAGGTTGAAGCGGAGCTTTTTGTTGATCTGCTGTGTGAAAGCAAAGCGGCCCTGCAACTTCTCAAAACCCGAAGCAAGAACCACACCCTCCTGGTCGGCATACGAACCCGAGAAGGAGTATTTGGTATCTTTTGTACCACCCGAAAGGCTCAGGTTGTGCATCTGAATCACACCATTGCGGAAGAGTTTATCCTGCATATCGATTGCTGCGATAGAGCGATAATCCTCCAAGGTACGACCCATATTGTTAAGATAGGTATCCTCCGCCGAGGCACTACGCTCCAACTGGTAGGCCACGAAGTCGTAGGCATCCATCATCTCCATCTTCTTGGTCACCTGCTGGAAACCAACAGTGCTACTATAGGTGATGGTGGGTTTACCCTCGATACCTTTTTTAGTTTCAATCACGATTACACCATTCGCAGCACGCGAGCCATAGATAGCGGTTGCCGAAGCGTCTTTCAGCACAACCATCGACTCGATGTCCGAAGGGTTGATTGCTGCTGCGGAGAAGTCCTCAATGGGGAAACCATCCACAACATAGAGAGGCGAGTTGCTCTGTGTAAGCGAGTTGGAACCACGGATAACGATATCC
>JAFYRC010000200.1 GCA_017547065.1 Tidjanibacter sp. | reverse complement strand
CCTTCCCCGAGCCTGTGATTGGTCTGGCTGTTGAGCCCAAAACTCAAAAAGACCTCGACAAACTGGGTATGGGTCTGGCTAAACTCGCTGAGGAGGACCCCACCTTCACCGTTAAAACCGATGAGGATAGCGGTCAAACCGTAATTAGCGGTATGGGTGAGCTTCACTTGGATATCATCGTTGACCGTCTGAAACGTGAGTTCGGCGTAGAGATCAACCAAGGTGCTCCTCAAGTATCGTACAAAGAGGCTCTTACCAAACCCATCCAACACCGTGAGGTATTCAAAAAACAAACTGGTGGTCGTGGTAAGTTTGCAGATATTATTTTCGAAATCGGTCCTGCATTGGGCGACAAACCCGGCTTGGAGTTCGTAGACGAGGTTAAGGGCGGTAACGTTCCCCGCGAGTACATCCCCGCCGTACAAAAAGGTTTCGAGGCAGCTATGGCAAACGGTGCATTGGCAGGTTACCCTGTAGATAGCATGCGTGTTGTTCTGAAGGATGGTTCGTTCCACCCCGTTGACTCGGATGCCCTCTCGTTTGAGATTTGCGCTCGCAACGGTTTCCGTGCCGTAGCAGCAAAAGCAGGCGCAGTACTCCAAGAGCCGATTATGTCGGTTGAGGTAGTAACTCCCGAGGAGAACATGGGTGATATCATTGGTGACCTTAACAAACGTCGTGGCCAAATTGCTGGTATGGAGCAAAAAGGTAACGCACGTGTGGTTAAAGCCAAAGTGCCCCTGTCGGAGATGTTCGGTTATGTAACCGTTCTTCGTACCCTTTCGTCGGGTCGTGCAACTTCGTCGATGGAGTTCAACAAATACGATGTCGTTCCTAACAACGTAGCACAGGAGGTCATCGAAAAAGCAGCTGGAAAACGTAAAAATATTGAATAACAATGAGCCAAAAGATTAGAATCACAATGAAATCTTTCGACCACACCTTGGTTGACAAGTCGGCCGACAAGATTCTCAAAACCGTAAAAACTACCGGCGCAGTTGTAAGCGGTCCCGTGCCCCTTCCTACTCGCAAGAAGATTTTTACCGTGAACCGTTCGACTTTCGTAAACAAGAAAGCTCGCGAGCAGTTCCAACTCTGCACCTTCAAACGCATCCTCGATATTTACAGCTCGACTTCGAAAACTATCGACGCGCTGATGAAACTCGAGTTGCCCACCGGCGTAGAGGTACAAATCACCGTTCTGTAATATACCTATTAAATATATAGGCAGAACACCACAAACAAAACAAAAGATTTACACTTTTATATTTTAAGTAAACAGACACTATGTCAGGACTAATTGGAAAAAAAATCGGAATGACTTCCGTTTTCAGTGTTGAGGGCAAAAATACGCCATGCACTGTTATTGAGGCTGGTCCGTGTGTTGTTACGCAACTGAAAAGCGTCGAGAAGGATGGCTACTCGGCAGTTCAGATTGCCTATGACGAAACCACTGAAAAACACGCCAGCAGTAGTCTTATGGGACACTTCAAAAAAGCAGGTGTTACCCCCAAACGCAAACTCGCAGAGTTCGACTTTGCTGAGGAGCACAACCTGGGTGATGTTATTACCGCCGAGTTGTTCGTAGAGG
>JAFYRC010000199.1 GCA_017547065.1 Tidjanibacter sp. | reverse complement strand
GGTAACCAACCGCAAGGCCCCACGAAATGAAGCGTACGTCGTCGGCGATGCGGGTGTAGTCGAGCGAGCGGAACTGGTTGTGGTAGCGCAGGTCGAGCGTCCAATTCTTCCAGTCGATACCAATCTCTGCCGCGTGGCCCCAGGGATCCCTTTTGAGCAACTCCGCAACGTCTTTCTCATAGTCGGTGTCGGTGGTGTTGAGGTCGGTACCCTCAAAAATATTTGCAGTCCAGGTTGGGCCCCAACCGCCACGCAGGTAGAGTCCGTTGTCGAACTTGTAGCCACCACCAATAATCAGCGGGAAGTTGAAGCAACCGGCCAATGCATTGGCGTTCTTGCTGGCATACCAGTCCATTGCCCACACGGCGTCCAGCTGTGCGTAGAGCACAACACCCGTCTTCTTGATGGGCAACATGCCTCGCAAGTAGCCACCCATCTGCACGCCCAAGTTCACGCCGTTGAGCATGTTGTCAATGGTCGTGGTGTTGGTCTGTGCGTGTTGTGTGGGGCTCGAAATGCCCACACGGGGACCACACACAAAATACTGCTGGCGAATCTCCTTGGCACTCTTACCACTCTGGGCCTCGGCCGAGAAGAGGGCTGCCAAAACAAACATTGCCGATATGATAATCTTTTTCATAGTCCGTCGTCGTGTTTCTATTCGTTAATGTCGTTGAGGGTCCACTGCGAGAAGGGCACGGGAGTGTTCTCCACGCCACCACGGCTCTGTGTGGTGCTCTCGTAGTTGGTTGAGGAGTGGGTCATCGAGGTCGACGAGGTCATGCCGTCCCAAGTGCCAACGCACGAGGTAGCTTTGCCACTCTCTGCGTCGTAGTTCCAAATCTCGAAACCACACTCGGAGGTGCACTCCACGAGGAAGCCAGAGGCGTTCTCCTCGATCTTATCGGTGCTGATGACGATGGGACCCTGGCCATTTGCGCCACCATAGAATTTCAGAATCTGGGTAACAACTGTGTTTTCCGCCTTGTAAGTCCAAAGGGTGTCGTTCTGGAAGGCGTTAACCCTATTTTCGGCCTCCTCCTCGTCGTCGTACCATTGGAGGTGGTCGTAGTCGGTACCGTCGAAGGTGAGCGTCTGGGCCTCGGGGTCAAACACACCCACAAGCCTGGGGCGGTTCAGACCAAACCAACCCGATGCAACATACTCATACTTGTCGGTCTTGTAGAGGCGCAGGTAGAACGAGCCGGCCTTGGCATTCTCGGCGCCATCCACGGGGGTGTAGTCGGTCTTGTAGTAACCGGTCTTGATCAGGGGAGCCTTCTCGTCATCCACGATGTAGACGGTGGTCTTGTCGCTGGTGCCGATCTCGGAGCCCTTCACGCCAGTGATGGTGAACTCAATCTTGATGGTCTCCTTTTGGAGGTAGTCGTTGGGAATGCTTTTGAAATAGACCTTCTTGTTGTACTCCGAGTAGGTCACCTGTATGCCCGAGATCTCGAAGGTCTTGTCGTCGATACCCTTCACGGTGTAGGTCTCCTCCTCGTTGGCCTCAATCTCAAACTCAACAAGGTCGCTCCACTTGTACTCCTCGCCGAGGTTGGTCTGGCCAGCAACGACCTTACCTTGCAGAGTTACCTCCACGGGAAACTCGTAGGGGCTCTCCATCTGGTAGACGGCGATGTAGCAGCTACCATAGCCTTCGGTGTAGCTGTAAGTCGAGTAGGCGAACGAAACATCGGGTGCTTCGGGGCCACGCGAGCAGGCACTCATTGTGGCGAGTGCAGCGATTGCGAGTATAAACAGTTTGAAATATCTCATCATTGTTTTGGTTTTTCGTGGTGTTCCGTCCCATAGGGACGGGGATACATTCCACAAAGGTAACGCATTTTTTTGAGAATTTAGTGTAAAGGGGCCAAAATTGTTGCACTAATAGCCGTGTGGAAGATGATTTGTGATGGGTTTTAGGCACATTTTCTCGCCGATTTCTTCCAACTATTCCTCCCCAAAGTTGGGAGAAGTGCCCGATGGGCGGAGGGGCTATGTGGGGAAAAACAAAAAGGGTTGGTATCTCTACCAACCCTTCGTGACTCCGACAGGACTCAAACCTGTAACCTTTTGATCCGTAGTCAAATGCTCTATTCAATTAAGCTACGGAGCCGAATTGCGAGTGCAAATATACGAACTTTTTTCTTCTCTGCAAGTCTTTTTTGAAAAAAAATGTACATCAATTTCGTTGTTCGCTGTGTGTCAGTGAGTTAGCGATGTGCATTTTTTACCACCCGATTGCGTCTACTCGTGGTGGGCGCAGTTGTGGTGGTCGCAACCCTGTCCGTTGTCGAACACAAAGCCACGCAGGTAAGTCTGAACCAGCACCTTCACGCTTCCCGAGCAACCCCTCACCACGCGGATATTGTTGCGTTCGAGCACGTTTTTTGCGCCCTGGCCCATATTACCTGCCAGCATAACCTCCACGCCCATCTCGGCAAGCACACCTGCAATGCCGCTCTTGCAACCGCAGCCTTGTGGTGCAGGGAGTGTTT
>JAFYRC010000198.1 GCA_017547065.1 Tidjanibacter sp. | reverse complement strand
TTAAATACTTGATTCATAGAAATACAAAGCAACTGGGCTACGCTTGCAGCGTCACTGAGCTCCATAAGAGCGCCAACGGTTGCTTTTACCAAGTTGTGTGGGTTCGACGAACCTTTGCTCTTTGCAAGAACGTTGTGGATACCTGCGCTCTCAAATACAACACGCATTGCACCACCTGCCTTTACTCCAGTACCGGGAGCTGCGGGGCGCATAAGCACCTCCGAACCACCGAAACGGAACTCCTGCGAGTGAGGAATAGTGCCGTTGATCACGGGGATCTTCACCAAGTTCTTCTTTGCATCCTCTACGCCTTTTGCGATTGCCGACTGTACCTCGCTGGCTTTGCCAAGGCCGTAGCCTACAACGCCTGCCTCGTTACCAACAACTACAATGGCAGAGAAACTCATTGTGCGACCACCCTTTGTGGTTTTCGAAACCCTCTTGATTGCTACGAGCCTATCTTTGAGCTCGAGGTCGCTAGTCTTTACTTTGATATTGCTGTTTGCCATAGCTGTCCTTTAGAATTTAAGTCCGCCTTCACGAGCGGCGTCTGCCAATGTTTTAACTCGTCCGTGGTAGAGGTAACCGTTACGGTCGAACGACACAGCCTCGATGCCTTTTGCAAGTGCCCTCTCAGCGGCCAATTTACCAACCAACTTTGCCTGCTCGATACCACTAACTTTCTGTGCCTGCTCTGCGATCTCTTTGTCCAACGACGAAGCCGATGCCAAAGTTACGCCTTTCAGGTCGTCAATAAACTGTACATAAATCTGCTTGTTGCTGCGGAATACAGTCATACGAGGCCTCTGTGCGCTACCCTCAACTACCTTGCGGATACGCCTTTTGATCCTCTCCCTTCTTTCAATCTTATTCAATGACATAATTTACGCGATTTTACTATTTAGCGTTAGCAGACTTACCAGCCTTACGACGCAGGGTTTCACCAATGAACTTAATACCTTTTCCTTTGTAAGGCTCAGGTTTACGGAACGAGCGAATCTTTGCTGCAACCTGACCTACAAGCTGCTTGTCGATGCTCTTAAGAGTAAGGATAGGGTTACCCTTCTTCTCCTGCTGTACCTCTGCCTTAACCTCGGCGGGCAACATCAGGAAGATGTCGTGCGAATAACCCAAAGAGAGTTTCAGAAGCTGACCTTCAACCTCTGCTTTGAAACCAACACCTACGAGCTCCTGTTTAATCTCGTAGCCTTTCGAAACGCCCACTACCATGTTGTTGATCAGTGCGCGGTACAAGCCGTGCATAGAGCGGTGGCGTGGCTGGTTCGTAGGACGAGTTACTGTCAATACGCTTCCCTCTACGGTTACGGTGATGTCAGGGTCTACTTGCTGACTCAAAGCACCCAGAGGTCCTTTCACGCTTACCACGTTGTTTGCAGCAACCTCAACGGTTACGCCTGCGGGCAAGTTTACAGGTAATTTACCAATTCTTGACATTGTTTTACTTTTTGTTAATTGATTAACGTTTGTTTGTTTTTTCTTTTGCTCACACTAGTAGATGTAGCAGAGTACCTCGCCACCTACATTCTCCTGACGAGCTTTCTTGTCGGTCATGATGCCTTTGGGGGTCGACACGATTGCGATACCAAGACCATTCTGAACCTTGGGCATGTCAGCAGCCGACGAGTAGCGGCGCAAACCGGGACGCGATACGCGCTCCAAACCCTTGATGGCGCAAGACTTGGTCTGTGCGTGGTATTTCAACGCAATTTTGATGGTCGAAAAACCTTTCTCGTTCTTGTCGAACTTGTAGGCAAGGATGTAACCCTGCTCGAAGAGAATTTTGGTGATCTCTTCTTTCATTTTTGAACCGGGAGCTTCAACCGTTTTGTGGTTGGCTTTCGCCGCGTTTCTAATCCTCGTGAGGAAATCCGCAATAGGATCTGTCATAGTTGTAATGGATTAAAAGTTAAAAATGTTAATTATTTGTTTTTCAGAGATTTGCAACGCCAGGTCAGCCTCCCATCGCTGCTCCTCTCCTATCACCTCAATCGCCGGCCACCCTCGCGGATGGTCGGCAACTTTGGCTGTTTTTCTTCTTTTATGCGCTATTTAGCCGCCAAAGATAGTGATAATTTTGCAATATGCAACTCTCTTTTGGGCAGAATTTCAATTAGTTGTGTATTTTTCACTACACGCCCGCTTTCACTACCCCCTTCTCACAAGCCGAGCTTCTTCCGAAATTTCTTCCGAAAGAAGCACGTCTTTGAGTAGGTTTTCTATCCCAATCCTTGGGGCTTCTGCACTACCACGATGCTTTCTTCACACCGGGGATCAAGCCGTTCGAAGCCATCTCACGGAACTGGATACGGCTCAAACCAAACTGGCGAATGTAGCCTTTGGGACGACCCGTGATCTTGCAGCGGTTATGCTGACGGATGGGGTTCGAGTTGCGGGGCAACTTCGAGAGTGCCTGCCAAGCCTCCATCTCGTTCAT
>JAFYRC010000197.1 GCA_017547065.1 Tidjanibacter sp. | reverse complement strand
CTTATTGGCTTGGTTATCACCGGCTTTATGTTTATGCACAACGTTCCCGGTGCGATTCTTATCGGTATCTTGGTGACAATGCTCATCGGTATTCCTATGGGCGTTACGGAGTTTAAGGGTGTGCTTTCAAGCCCCGAGTCTATTGCTCCCATCTTCTGCAAGTTTGAGTGGGATAAGATTTTCACCCTCGATATGCTTGTTGTGGTATTCACGTTCCTCTTCATCGATATGTTCGACACGGTGGGTACCCTCGTGGGTGTTTGTACGAAGGCGAATATGTTCGATAAGAACGGTAATATCAAGCGTCTGAAAGAAGCCTTCATGGCCGATTCAATTGCTACAACCGTGGGTGCAGTGCTCGGTACCTCGACCACCACAACTTATGTTGAGAGTGCTGCGGGTGTGTCACAGGGTGGCCGTTCGGGCCTTACTGCCTTTGTAGTGGGTGTTTGCTTTGCAGTGGCGCTCTTCTTCTCGCCCTTGTTCCTTTCGATTCCTGCTGCGGCAACTGCTCCTGCGCTGGTCATTGTTGGTCTGCTGATGATGGAACCCATTATTAAGATTCCCTTCGACGACTTCTCGGAGTCGATTCCCGCATTCGTTTGTATCGTGATGATGCCTTTGACCTACTCGATTTCCAACGGTATCTTGCTCGGTATGATTGCCTATGTGCTCATGAATATGGCGTGTGGTAAGTTCAAGAAGATTACTCCGGCAATGTATATCCTTGCCATTTTGTTCGTTCTGAAATTTATCTTCATATAGGCATTGTTGTAGGAATCTAAATCAACCATAGAGGGCCTGTTCAACAAGTTGGTGTGAGCGGGCCCTCTTTTTTGGGCCAATAGGTGCGCCGCCGATACCTGTAAGGTATGGGTTTGAAAATTACATTTTTTTGTTCTACCTTTGGCCCCATTATTTTTGTTAAATAAGCGATAGGAAGTTAGGTGTAATGAAAGAGATATTCAACCAGCCGCTTGTATTGGAGTGTGGCGAGGTGTTGCCCTCGTTTGAGGTGGAGTATACCACCTACGGTACGCTGTCCCCTGCGAAGGACAACGTCATTTGGGTGTGCCACGCCCTGACCGCCGATAGCCGTGTGGCCGATTGGTGGCCCCACACCGTGGAGGAGGGGCGTTTTCTTGACCCCGCAAAGTGGTTTATCATCTGCGCCAACTTCATCCTTTCGCCCTATGGCTCAACCTCGCCCGTGAGCACCAACCCTGCAACGGGTAAGGCTTGGAGGGGCGATTTTCCCCTCATTACCGTGAGGGATATGGTTGGGGCCCACAGGGCGCTGGCCCAAAGGCTCGGTATCGAGCACGTGGAGTTGCTGATTGGTAGCTCCATCGGTGGCTTCCAGGCTATGGAGTGGGCAATCGTGGAGCCCGACTTCGCCAGGCGCATTGCGCTCATTGCAACCTGCGTGCGTTCCTCGGCGTGGGCCATTGCCTTCAACGAGTCGCAGAGGCTGGCCATTGAGGCCGACGTCACCTTTGGTGAGGATAGCCCCACGGCGGGTGCTGCGGGTATGGCAGTGGCGAGGAGTGTGGCTCTGCTGAGCTACCGTGGCGCCGAGGCCTACAACGCCACTCAGACAGACCCCGAGCGCGAGAAGCTCCGTGGCTACCGTGCCACCACTTACCAGCAACACCAGGGCGAAAAGCTGCGCCGTAGGTTTGATGCATGGTGCTACTACCGCCTCACCCAGGCCGTCGATAGCCACGACATCGCCCGAGGCCGAGGTGTCAACGAGGCCGAGGTGTTGAAGGGTATCAAGGCCAAGACCCTCGTGGTGGCCATCACAAGCGATATTCTCTTCCCGCCCGCCGACCACGACGTGATGGTGGAGAACATCCCCACGGTGGAGTATCGACTGATTGACTCTCCCTTTGGCCACGACGGCTTCCTTGTGGAGTATGAGCAGTTGGATGCCATCATCAAAGACTTTATGGCAAGCACACCTCGTGGGTAATCTTTGCACTAAGCATCGCACAAAATCCTTCACGATATAGACTCGGATGAGTGGGTTGTAAACAGAAAAAATAACAATTTAGTCGGTCGACGGTCGACAAAAGAAAATAGATATGAAGAAAGAGATTAAGATTGGCCTTTTTGGCTTCGGTAGTGTAGGTCGCGGACTCTATGACGTGTTGGGCGCAGTGGAGGGTAAGGACATCACCATCCGCCGCATCTGCGTGCGCGATTTGAGCAAGGATAGGGGAGTGGCAGCCGACTTTACCGACCAGCCCGACCGCATCTTCGAGGATCCCGAAATCAATATGA
This sequence comes from Tidjanibacter sp., assembly GCA_017547065.1. Lineage (GTDB taxonomy): Bacteria > Bacteroidota > Bacteroidia > Bacteroidales > Rikenellaceae > Tidjanibacter. The sequence continues at coordinate 1,383 of JAFYRC010000197.1, read as the reverse complement.
TTGTGGAACTGATTGACGATGCCGATGCTGCTTACAGCATCGTGCGCCGCGCTTTGGAGTCCCACCTGCCCGTGGTGAGCGGCAACAAGAAAATGCTCGCCTATCACCTGCCCGAACTCATCGAGCTCGGCAAGCAGACCTCCACACCCTTCCTCTACGACGCCTCGGCGTGTGGTAGTATTCCCGTAATCCGCAATCTCGAGGAGTACTACGATAACGACCTGCTGGTGAGCGTGAAGGGTATCCTCAATGGCTCCTCCAACTTTGTGCTCTCCAAGATTTTCAACGAGAATATGAGCTACGACAAGGCCCTCCGCCTGGCACAAGAGTTGGGTTTTGCCGAGAGTGACCCCTCGCTCGACTTCGACGGCTGGGATTCGCTCTTCAAGCTCGTAATCCTCACCATCCACGCCTTTGGTCTCTACGTTGCGCCCGAGGATATCTTCCGCTATGGTATCTCCACGATGAACGACGCCGACATCCGCTTTGCCAGCGAGAAACAGAGGCGTATCAAACTCGTGGGTCACGTTGAGAAGAGGAACGACGGAGGTGTCTACCTCTGGGTTGTGCCCCAGCTCATTTCGAGGGATAAGTATATATACAGCGTTGAGGACGAGTTCAATGGTGTGGTTATCAAGGGCCGCTACTACTACAAGCAGTTTATGTTCGGCCGTGGTGCGGGTGGCCACCCCACGGGCGCTGCCGTGCTGAGCGACATCACCGCTTGTAAGTACGACTACCGCTATGAGTACAAACGTATGAACTCAGGCCTCGACATCCGCCACACCAACGACGTGTGCCACCGCATCTACTTCCGCTACCGCACCTAGGAGGACCGCAACCTGATTCCCTTCCGCCTGGTTAGGGAGCAGTACACCTCCGGCGAGTGGAACTATGTGGTTGGTGATGTATGTTTGGCCGACCTTGTAGCCGTCAAGGACAAGTTGTCCGGTCGAGATATCTTCCTTGCGGCCTACCCCTGGAATTAAAAGTGATTTGTTGCGGGCGAATTTTGCACCGCACTGCGATAGGCGAGTTCCTCATTTGCGACGAGCAAACTGCGGACTCGCCTTCTTGTTTGGCACAAAATTGGCCTCACAAAAATACACTTTTCAAAAACGCCTTGCTCTCTGCGTTTTTTAGCACCACGACCAAATACACAAAACGGCCTGTGGCCGCTGCGGACTCGCTCCTTCGTTTGACACAAAAGTCCCTCAACTCTCTGCGTTTTTTGTCCAACGTCCAAAGTCAAGGTCCAACCTCCAACAGCCCCCTCCGTTCCACCACAATCACGGGTTACAAAAATGTAACCCGTGAATTGGAGGTGAGGAGTGTGAGGGGGAGATATTTACTAATTACTAACTACTCTTTACTAATTGTCTG
>JAFYRC010000196.1 GCA_017547065.1 Tidjanibacter sp. | reverse complement strand
GCCGCAGCCATCAGGTCGCCCTCATAGGAACAGTCGAGGAACATCTTGGCCTTCACATCCACGCCATTGAGGAGGTGGATGGCCTGAATCTTACCACCACGTACGGTGGCACCTTTATCGAGGTTAAGGGGAGCGTCGTAGACAACCTCCACACCTGCCTCAGCGAGCATCTGTTTCATAATCTTCTCGGCAATGCCCGACTCATAGACCCACTGAATCTGCCTATCGTCGTTCTTACCGGTGAAGGTGCGTTTCTTGCTCGACTCCATAAACTCCTCGCGGGTCTGGTTGCGCCAAACCTCGGGCTGGATATAGTAGTCCCAAATACGGCCATAGAACTCGGCAGCAATACCGCCCACCTGGTCCTGACGGTTGATGTCGGTAGCGGTAAGACCCGAAGTTGCCAAGCCGCCAACGTGGCTGTTCTTGGACACCAACACGGTCTTCTTACCGAGCCTTGCCGACTGGATGGCCGCCACAACACCCGATGCGCTCTCACCATAGATGCACACATCGGTTTTGATGGTGGCACCCTGCGCCACAACCGTAGCGCAGAGTGCAATCATTATCACAAATAGTTTTTTCATCTCTTCTTTGCGGGGAGTGTTAGATTAGTAACCAACATTCTGGGGGAAGTTCTCGGCACCCATATTGATAACCTCTTCCTCTGGAATGGGCCAACGCACAAAGTGGGGGTTGGCGGGAAGGTTGGTACGGCCTGTGAGCGAAGCGTTCCAGCCCTCGTTACCTGCATACTTCTTCACCTGGTCAATCAACAAACCGAGGCGTTTGAGGAAGTACCAGCGGTCGTTCTCGAAGCACATCTCACGAGCCTCCTCGTCGATGATGTTCTGCATCCTCAGTTCACCGGTAAACTCGGCATTACCTGCCCTCATCCAAGTCTTGTTGAAGTAGTATTTAGCTTTGGTCTGGTCGCCCAAGCGGAGAGCAGCCTCGGCACCCATGATGTAGACATCTGCCAAACGGTAGAGGATGATATCCTTGTAGCCCCTCGAAGCAAAGAGCTCACGAGTGGTCACGTCGCCGTGTTTGGTACAGCCGGGAAGGTTGTAGTTATCCACTGCGCCATCCTTGGTTGCGGGGAAGTACTCGCCGGGTTTCACGGTCACCTTACCATAAGTTACATCCTTGCTCGATGTGTTTTTGTAGCGGTGAATAAACCAGTCGTTGTAACGAGCGTCTTTGGTTTTGTCGTAGAGCGACAGCAAATAGGGGTTAGGCAAGCACCTACCGAAGGTGTAGCCCCAGTTCTCCACCGAGCAAGCCTCCTCGTTGGTACCGCCGATAACCGAACGAGACATTGCAATAAAGAGGGTTGCAAACTGGTGTCCTTTGGGAGTGCTAGTCGAGAGGTTACCACCGGGGTTCTCGCTCCACTGCTGTACCATCAGGGCCTCCGAGTGATTCAAGTCCGCACCCTCAAAGACAGCCTTGGGCGAATCGAGGAGTTTGTAGTGACCTGCAAGCTCGATGGTATCTGCCTGGTTGAGAGCGGTCTTCCAGTCTTTGTTCCAGAGAGCCACCTTTGCCAAGATACTACGAGCGGCTGCCTGGTTAAACCTACCGGGCTGCTCCGAAGTCCAATCCAAATTCTCTGCTGCATAGCGGAGGTCGGAGTAGAGAAGCTCATAAACCTCGTCCTGGGTTGCAGGGCGATACTCCCTCTTGTCGTTCACATTCTCGGGAGTCACGGGCTCGGTGTTGAGCCAGATACGGTCGTAGGTACGGAACAACAAGAAATAGGACTGTGCGCGGAAAGCCTTCGCCTCGGCGATGCTCTTCTTCAACTCGGGAGTGGGTTCCATCTGCTCACCGGCGGTGATGATCTCATTACACCTACCGATGATCTGATACATACGACTCCACATCCTCGACACCTGTGCAGCCGAGGGTTTGAGGTGGTTGGGGTCGTAGATACCATAGAAGTTACCGGTACCACCGTTGGTCATAACGATGTCGGTACCACGCTCTACGGCCCAAGTGGTGTTGTTCTCGGAGTCATCGCCGAGGTAGTTGCGATGCAGGGTGTAGAGGGCTGCTACTGCAAGGCCCAAGCCACCTTCCGAGTTAAAAATGTAGTCCTGCGAATACTGGGTTTTGTTCTCCTCCATAAGAAAATCCGTACAGGAGGTAAAGCCTACCAGGACAAGGAAAAACAGTGCAATATATTTTTTCATAGTTGTAATCTCCTTTAGAATGTAACATTTACGCCAAAGAGAGCTGTGCGAGGCTCGGGATAGCTACCGGGAGTCTGCTCGGGACCATAGCCCGTAACCTCCGTGAGTGTCCAGATGTTGGTCAGCGTAGCATAGAGCCTGAGCGACTGCATCGAGAGAGCTTTGGTAACCTTCTTGGGCACGTTGTAGCCAATCTGAACATTACGCAAGCGGATGAACGATGCGTCCTGATAGCCCAAAGCTGTGATGTAGGCAGGTGCCTGGGTCATGTTGGGTGCGGGAGCCTCGTTCGAGGGGTTGTTTACGGTCCAGTAGTTACGGCGTACACCGTTACGTTTACCGGTCATATCACCACCCTGGTTGAAGCTGGTCAGATAGGAGTTGTTGCGAGTACCACCATAGGAAACATACAACTCGGCCGAAAGGTCGAAGCCTTTGTAGCGCAAGCCGGTAGCAATCGAACCAATCCACTCGGGGTCGCGGTACATAATAACGCGGTCCGAGTCGTCAAGTTTGCCATCTCCATTAGCATCCTTAACCCTCACAGCACCGGGGGTTGCGGTGGGCATGTGCGAGTTTGCAATGTCGTCATCCAACTGCCAGATGCCGTCGAATGCATAGTCGTAGTAGACATTCATAGGCTCGCCAATGAACCACTTGTTGTTCACGTCGTTCTTAGGCTGGCCTTTCTCGTCGAGCTCGCCATCGATGCGGATGATGGTGTTTTTGTTCTTTGCAAAGGTCAAATCAACATTCCACTCGAAGTCTTTGGTGCTCACGGGCACGAGGTTCAAGGTAACTTCAAGACCCTTGTTGTTCACCTGACCCATATTCACCAGCTGGCTGGAATATCCGGTCGACTGACTGAGAGCCTTGTTCACGAGCAGGTCGGTGGTGTCGGTGTTGTAGAGCTCAATGCTACCACCGATGCGGCCACCAAAGAAACCAAAGTCGATACCGAGGTTGGTCGAAGTCGAAGTCTCCCATTTAAGGTTGGGGTTGGGAAGAGTGGTATCGGGCAGGTAACCCACCATAGGATAGGTACCAAACTCATACATATACTTGTCGGTAAGACCGAGAGTGGTGTAGGGCGAGATACCCTGGTTACCAACCTGACCGTAGCTGAGGCGGACTTTAAGGTTGGATACCCACTCTGCATTCTTCATGAACTCCTCCTCGTTCACCCTCCATGCAAACGAAGCCGAGGGGAAGAAGCCATATTTGTTACCGGCACCAAATACCGACGAACCATCCATACGAACAGCTGCGGTGAAGAGGTAGCGGTCTTTGTAGTTGTACCTTACACGAGCCAGCGAGGAGAGCATCTTCCTCTCGGAGAGTTCATAGGTGGGCACGCCGTGCTCGATTGCCGAGCCGATGGCGTTGAACGAAAGGTCGTCGTTTGAGAAGCCCGTACCGCTGAAACTCATCGACTGCCATGTGATGTAGTTAACACTCTGCATCAGAGTTGCGTCGAGTTTGTGGTCGTCGCCGAACTTCACCGAGTAGTTGAGGATGTTCTCGAGCAGGTAGTCGAAGTAGTCGCTCTTGGTGATGGTAGCCTTACCCTGGGTATTCTGACCGGTGGTGTGCTCCAAGCCCAAGTAGGAACCGCTGTCCACACCCCTCTCCGAGAGGCTTGCATTGATGCGGTAGCTGAGGCCCTTTGCAATCTTCCAATCGCCAAAGAGGTTAATCAGCAGACGGTCGGTCTGGTTACGGCTGTCGGCATTGTTGATGTTCCACAGAGGGTTGTAGTGCGACTCGCCGGCCTCGGTAACGTCCTTACGGAGAGTTACGCCGTCATCCTCATAAACCTTTGCCAAGGGAGGCATGGTTACGAAGGTGTTAAACGAGCCATCCACGCTCTGCTTCCACGACCTTGCAAACGAGAGGTTTGCGCCGAGCGAGAGTTTCTTGGTGAGTTTGTGATCGATGTTCAAACGGCCCGAAATCTTCTCAAAGCCCGATTTGAGCACCATACCGTCCTGGGTGTAGGCGCCCAAGCCAAAGGCATATTTGGTCTTGTCGGTACCCGACTGTACAAACACGTCGTGTTTCTGCTGGAAGGCTTTGTGGATCATGAGTTTCTCCCAGTCAACCCACTCGCCGCTCTGGTAAACATCCAGCATAAGGCCACGGAGAACATCGCTCATTGCCTGCTCGGGGTTAACACCGTAGGCGTTGTAGTATGCCTCCATACGGTAAGCACCCCACTCCTCGCCATTGTAGAACTCGAAGTTACGATTGATGTCCTGAACTGCCGCATAGCCGCTGTAAGTAATTTTCAGCTTACCCTCCTGGCCACGTTTGGTGGTAATCAGGATCACACCGTTTGCTGCCCTTGCACCGTAGATAGACTGCGACGAGGCGTCTTTGAGGATCTCCATCGACTCGATATCATTGGAGTTGATATCGTCGATGCTTGTCATAGGCACGCCGTCCACGATGTAGAGAGGAGCGTTGTCACCCGACAGCGAGCGGCGGCCACGAATCAAAATCGAAGAGCTACCACCGGGCTCGGCCGAACCAAGCGAAACGTGAACACCTGCGGCTGCACCACGCAACATCTCACCGAGAGAGGTGGTGGGAGTGGTGTTGAGTTTCTCGCTCGACACGGATGCCACAGCACCGGTCACATCGCTACGTTTCTGGGTACCATAACCCACAACGATAACCTCATCAAGCATCTGGAAGTCCTCCTTCAACACGAAGGTCATATTCGACTTACCAACCTCGATGGTCTGGCTGGCATAGCCGATACACGAAATCTCCAGTTTCTCGCCCTTGAAAGCGGGGAGCTCAAACCTACCGTTTGCATCAGCAATGGTAGCGATAGCTGGGTTAGCCAACGAGATGACGGTTGCACCGATAACGGGATCGCCACTCTTGTCAACGATGTAGCCGCTGTACTTATCAACCTGACCGGCTGCCATGTCCATGGGGACACTACCTGCCGCCGAGGAGTTATTTCGGGTTTCGGCCGAAGCCACCGAAACGCTCAGCAGAGCCACAAGACACAAAGAATAGAGTCTAATGTGCTTCATACGTTTTTTAGGATTTAAAGATTAGTTGTTAGTTGTTAATTATTTGGTTGTTTTATGTGTAAACACAAAAAGGGCGTCACCGCTTATGATAAGCAGTAACGCCAATTATAGAATGCGATAAACTGACTAACTCGTTGATTACCAGAGAGTTTTCGGGGGGGGGTAATAGTGCCACACAATGCAACCATCGCACCGGAAGTGCGGTTTTCAGCGTTGCAGTATGTCGACCAGAAGCTATTCATTACCCAATGACTCTCTATTTTAATGCGTCAAATGTACGAAATTACCCGAACAAATACAACATTTGACCCCATAATAAAGAGGTGTAACCACAAAAAAAGGTTAGACTTTATTGTCTAACCTCCGTTCTATTGTGCAGAGCGTGTGCGATTGTTAGCTCGTTGGCATATTCTATCTCGTCGCCAACGCCAATACCGCGAGCAATCTTCGTTATTTTCAACTCCGGGAATTGGGCCAGGCGGCGCATGATGTAGAAGAGCGTGGTTTCGCCCTCCACCGTAGCTCCAATGGCAAGAATAATCTCCTTAATCTCCCCCTTGGCAATGTTCTCCACCAGGAGGTCAATCTTCAAGTCGCTGGGTCCAATGCCTTGCATTGGCGAAATCACACCACCCAGCACGTGGTAGAGGCCGTTGTACTGATTGGTGTTCTCAATGGAGAGCACATCACCCACGTGTTCCACCACACACACCGTACTCCTATCCCTGCGTCCATCGGCACAAATGGGACACAACTCCTCGTCGGAAAGGTTGTTACAGCGCGCACAAAACCTCACCTCGTTACGGAAGCGGGTGAGCGCATCGGCCAGTGCCGCAACCTCCTCCGGCTCGCGGTGGAGCAGGTGGAGCGCAAGGCGCAAGGCTGTGCGTCGGCCCACAGAGGGGAGCTTGGCAAGTTCGCCAACGGCGTCGTTTAGTAGTCGTGACATCGTATTGTAAATCAATTCGTTAATCAATAGGCAGAATGGCCGACGAAGCTATCCAGCCCTCGTTGCCATCGGCAATGCGGATCTCATTCCACGCACCATAGATGTCGAGCACCTTCACCTTCGTTCCCTCGTGGAGAATGAAAATATCCTTGCTTGTGCGGTCGGGCGAGCTCTTCACGGCCGCCGCCGAGCTAACCACCACAGCCTCCGAGCAGTCCAAAATCTGCCTCCTTTCGGCCGCGGCAAAGCACATCATGGCGAGGGTGAGGACACCGGCCACAAGGCACACCACAAAGCCACTCTTACGCACCCTGCGCCTTGCGCCAAGTGCATAGACAAGGCCCGCCGCAAGAGCGATAGCCAGTCCCACAAGCGAACCCACGGCCCATGCGTCGCTACTCATCAGATTACCCACCTTACCGAGCCACGTTTTTAGGAAAAACTCCGGCACAAGGTTGATTTTATCCTTCACAAAGCTATTGGCATAGGCCAAATTGTAGGCCACGTCGCCATCCGCAGGAGCCAATTTTTGAGCCTTGTTATAGTAGAGAATAGCCTCGCCAATCTTACCGCTTTTGAAGTTGGCATTGCCCATATTATAGAAGAGTTTGGCACTCACCAAGCCCTCCTTCTGAATGGAGTCATAAACGGCCAGCGCACCGTTGTAATCGCCGGCAGTATAGAGGGTATTACCCCTCTCCCAAAGGCTCTCTGTGTCAATATTTTGAGCCACCGCAGGAACCACTCCACAGAGCGTCCCAATCAGCATGGCTACACACATTTTCGCTATCTTTTTCATCGTCTTACACTCGTTCGTTTTTAGCCACTCGCCTCCTATTTGTTAATCACCGATTCGAGGCTCGAAATAATCTCCACACCGGCCAGGTAGGCCTCCTCCATTTGTCCGCTCACCGAGGGCGCATACTGGGCATACTCGCAGTCGCTGATGATGGAAACATACCTCTCAACATCCTCACTCTCAACGCCCTTACGAGCCAATCGTTCACGGATGCTCTCCTTCGTCAGGTCGGCCGCCGAAATGTTGAGCTTATCGCCGAGGTAGCCCCACAGGCCACGCAACATCTCCTCATAGAAACCCTTCTGGTTTTGCTCCTTCATATACTTCTCCGCCGCGCGGAACCTCATCAGAGCCACCTTGTTAGCCCTCTTACCCTTGAGAGCCTCTTGGTTGCGCAGCTCTTTGAGCCTGCCTTTGAGCCACACGCCAAGCACCGCTGCAACAGCAACCATGGCGACCACAATCAGCCACCACAAGCCGCTAAACATAAAGAGCCTACCCTGCGGCCTAAGATCCGCCGAGCCGAGCTTAATAAAGCGGATATCCCTACCGAGGAACTTGATGTCCTCCTTGGCAATACCGCTCACAAGGGCAGCCGTCGGGCCCACCGACGAGGCGTTAGCATCGGGTGCCACACTGACCATCAACTCGCTCGACGAGAGGGTTACATACTTGGCCAACTTGGGGTTGAAGTAGGTGAACTCCACGGCGGGAATCAAAAAGTCACCATCGGCACGGGCAATCATCGGGTACTCAAACTGGCGGTAGCCCGTAATGCCCGACCCTGTGGCCTGAATACTCTCGGTACTCTTCACGCTGTACTGCTCAAAAGAGGTGGGCAGTTCAATCTGGGGCGCCTGAATCATAGAGAGGTTGCCCTTACCCGAGATACGCACGGTGTAGGTTACAGCCGTGTTGGCCTCGATGTGGTCCGAAGGGGGTGTTGTTGTCATCTCCAACTCGCCCACCGCACCGCTAAAACTTGCGGGCGCATTGGCAGGGAGGGGTTTTACGTTGATAGTGAGAGCCTTGGAGGCCACGTTCCTGCGCACCTCCTCAATCTGTGCGCCACCAAAGAACTCCGCAAAGGGGTCGTTAGAGCGGCGGCGTTGTACCTGTAAGCGTGCCACCACCAACATCTCATAGGGGTCGATTGTCAGCTGACCACTCTGCTGTGGGAAGAGGAGATACTCTCCAATGGGGCAGGCGTCGTAAATCTTACCACCATACTCCTCCCTCACCCAGCGATTGGCATCGATGTTGAGTCGCTGTGTCCAGAAGCCGTTAAACGAGGGAACCTTCTGACTTTCAACGCCCATTGCCACGCGGGTGTAGACCTTAAACACCACCCTCACGGGCTCGCCCTTGTAGACGTTGGTGCGGTCGGCCGAGGCCACAATCAGCACATCGTCCTCCGCCAAGCGGGCAGCGGCACTCTGCTGTTGCGCCCCACCCTGCTGGGCAGCGGCTCCATTCTCCACGATAGCCTTCACCGTCACAGCCTTGGAGGTGTAGGTCTTACCCTTGGAGCGCACCGAGGCCTCGCCAATGTTGTAGTCGCCCTCCGAGGGGCACAGAACCACGAAGTTGAAGGTGGTGGTCACCGTGCGTGTGGTGTGGCCATTGATAATCTGCACGCTGTTGCTACTCGAAGTCGAGGGGCCCGCCACAACGTCGAAGCCCTCGAAAGTTGGGACATCGAAGTCACGCAGGCTGGCGTTGGCATTGAGCGTGAACTCCACCCTGAAGGGCTCGCCCACAGCCACCACCCTCGGTACATTCACCTCAAACGACACCTCGTCGGCGAAGGCTGCACCAACAAATGCAAACAG
>JAFYRC010000195.1 GCA_017547065.1 Tidjanibacter sp. | reverse complement strand
AAGGAGCGATCCCGCAGCGTAAAAACTGCGGGGTCGCTCCTTTTTTGTCGATCGTCAACCGTCAAAAAATATTTACTAATTACTCTTTACTAATTAGCAGAGTGCTATTTGAGTCCATTGACGATGGCAACCATCTGGTCGTACTGCTCCTCCATGCTTTGGAGCAACTTGTACTGCGCACGGGTGCGCACGAGGTTGTGCTCGGGATACTTGATTTTGTAGTATTTGTCGCCGTCGATGTAGTCCATCAGGAAGCGCAACACCTGCTCGAAGGTGATGAACCTACCGCTGAATGCAAGCCACTCCCACTCGCTCTCCGAGAGGGTTGCGGCACGCTCCGAGAGGTAGCCCTCGATGTAGGCGCGGAACATATCCAGGCTCATCGAAACCTTCTCCAAGTCGGGATCATCCTCGGCACCGGTATTGGTGTAGGAGCGCAGGGCGTCGCCTACGTCATTGAGTGAGGTGCTGCTCATCACGGTGTCGAGGTCGATGGCGCAGAGAACATCTTTGGTGTCGGCGTCGAAGAGGATGTTGCTGATTTTGGTGTCGTTGTGGGTTACTCGTGTGGGGATTGTTCCGTTCTCCACGAGCGACCAGAAACCCAACATCTCCTCCCTGCGGCTCTCAATCCAGCCAATCTCCTCGGTGAGCGAAGCCACGCGGCCGGCCTTGTCGGCCTTCACAGCCTCATCCCACTGCTCAAAGCGGTAGCGCATATTGTGGAAACCCTTGATTACCTCTGCCAGAGGCTCGGTGAAGTCGGCCAACTGCGCTTGGAAACGACCAATACCCTTGCCACCCTGATAGGCGAGGGCGGTGGAGTCGGCGCGGTCGTAGGTGGTGGTGTTTTCGATGAAGAGACACACGGCCCAGAAGTTACCCGCCTCGTCCTTGTAGTAGAGTGCGCCGTCGGTGGTGGGCACAACTGTAAGTGTGTCACGCAGAGGATTTTCCACCTTGGCTTTGATGTGCTCCGTTACACGACGGATGTTGTCCATCATTGCGGGAACGTCGGGGAAGACGATGTGGTTTTTGCGCTGGAGGATGTAGTCGGGGGTGGTGCCTTCGGTCTTGACGATGAAGGTGTCGTTGATGAAACCATCGCCGAGAGCTTTGATGTCGGCAATGGCTCCTTCGAGCGCAAATTGCTGTGCGATGTTGTAGAGTTTTGTGTTCATATTGTAGAGTTTTTTCTATTTTTCAAGGATGAGTTGACCGAACCACTCGGGGCAGTGGAAGTTGGGGTGCTCCAAACCAATGGGGCTCCAACTAACGTAGTGAGTGGGGGTGGTTGCGTCGCCACACTTGTAGAGGTTTGCCTCGAGTATTTCGGGGATGGTGTCAAGTTCGAGGGTGGCAAAGGGAATGGTAAGGTCGAGTGTCCACCTGCCGTTTTGGATGTCGAGGGGCTCGGCGGGCAACGACGAACGGCGCACCACGGGAGCGTCCTGTTCGGGAGTGAAGTGGGCAAAGTCGCTGCGCGAACGCCTCTTGGCCGAGAGTCCCACACCGATGCAGTTGGTTTCGAAGTTGAAGTAGAAGGGGCTGCCGGGGGCTTTCACGAAGAACTCCACGCAGCTGTCCTCCCACACGGGGCCATTGGCGGTGGTGCACACAGCCTTGGTGTTGACCTCCTCCACCTCGTAGCGCACAAGGAGTGCTGTGCCGTTGTGGGCGATGTAGAAGCGTACGGAGGGCTTGTAGGGAAACTCAGCCCAGTTGACGCACTCGATGGTGTCGGTGGCAAACTGCTCCAGGTGGTCGAAACCCTCCACTCGGGGCACGTTGATACTCTTTTTCATAATCACTCTGTATTTTTTTGTGATCGGCCCGAGGTCGGCAGGAGCGCGCCCGCCAACCTCGGGCCGACTATGCTATTTCAAAGGTGTGTTGCGATATTTTGCAAAAATCTCGCGAGCCATCTGCAACTCGCCGCCTGCGGGCTGACGATCGCAGGTGTCGATGCGGTTAGACCACCATTGGGTCTCAAACTTGTCGGAGATTGCGCGGAAGGTGTTGTGGTCCTCGCTAGTGTACTTACCTTTGGTAAGCACGGCGCTCTTGACCTCGTGGAAGTACATCTCCCAACGCTCGCCGTAGTAGGAGGTGATGAGGCCGGCCTGGCAACGCCTTGCGTAGTCGTTCAGGCGGCTGCCTTCGATACCCCAAGCGGTGATGATGCTACGGGCATTGCTCTCGTAGTAGTTCTTCTCGGCCTCGTCGGCACCAAAAGTGCGGGCGTCCTGCAACCACTTGTCAAGCATGAAGGTCTGGTTGGTGGCCATCAGGCGGTCGAGGTCTTTGAAAATCTCACACATGAAGTTCTCCTCGGCGGTCAGGGCCTCGATGTCGCCCTTCTTCTTGGCCTCGCAGAAACGGGTGAGCGAGATTGCAAAGGAGTTGGTGAGCAACTCACGGGTAATGTTAACCACGTCGAAACGGTGGCTGGGTCGCTCCGACTCAACCTTCAAGAGGTGGTCGAGGGCGTTTACGAGGGTGGTCTGGTCGGTGGCCATGGTCTCGTCCCACTTGTAGTCCACCTGGGGAGGAGTTACCAACAAGGGGTGACGCTGCGTGGTGTTACCGATGTAACTGCGCTTGCTGTACTCCTTGTTGTTGTAGACACCATCGGCCAAAATCTGCCAAGCCTTACGGGCGTTTTCGTCCACAAAACCAACCCTCTGGTCGGCCATGGTCTTCACCCACTCGTCGGGGTTGTT
>JAFYRC010000194.1 GCA_017547065.1 Tidjanibacter sp. | reverse complement strand
TGGACATCATTATCGACCGTCTCCGCAGGGAGTTTGGTGTAGAGATCAACGTTGGTGCACCCCAGGTATCGTACAAGGAGGCTCTCAACGGCACCTTCCAGATGCGTGAGGTATTCAAGAAACAGTCCGGTGGTCGTGGTAAGTTTGCAGATATCATCTTCGAGATCGGTCCTGCCGATGAGGGTGTTCAGGGTCTGCAGTTTATCGACGAGGTTAAGGGCGGTAACGTACCTAAGGAGTTCATCCCCGCAGTACAGAAAGGTTTCGAGTCGGCTATGGCAAATGGTCCTTTGGCAGGCTTCGGTATCGATTCGATGAAGGTAACTTTGAAGGACGGTTCGTTCCACCCCGTAGACTCGGATGCACTTTCGTTCGAGATTTGTGCTCGCAACGGTTTCCGCGAGGCTACTCCCAAGTGTTCGCCCGTATTGAAGGAGCCCATTATGAAAGTGGAGGTTGTTACTCCCGAGGAGTACATGGGTGACATCATCGGCGACTTGAACAAGCGTCGTGGTCAGATCGAGGGTACTGAGAGCAAGGGTGTTGCTACAGCTATCAAGGCTAAAGTGCCCCTGTCGGGTATGTTCGGTTATGTAACCGTGTTGCGTACCCTCTCTTCGGGTCGTGCAACTTCGACTATGGAGTTCTCGCACTACGACGAGGTACCCCAGAACGTAGCAAAAGATGTTATCGAGAAATGCGGTGGCAAAAAACAAGAATTGGAATAAAAGAATAAATAACAATGAGCCAGAAAATTAGAATCAAACTCGAATCTTACGATCACAACTTGGTTGACAAATCGGCTGAGAAAATCGTAAAAACTGTGAAAAGCACAGGCGCAGTAGTTAGCGGTCCTATTCCGCTGCCTACCCAGAAAAAGATTTTCACTGTGAACCGTTCGACTTTCGTTAACAAGAAAGCACGCGAGCAGTTCCAGCTCTGCACCTTCAAGAGGATTCTTGATATTTACAGCTCGACCCCCAAGACTATCGACGCTCTGATGAAATTGGAGTTGCCCTCGGGTGTTGAGGTAAACATCAAAGTCTGATAAGCAGAGGCGCTCCATCGGAAAAAAGAGAGAGAATTTCGAAGTACCCCTCGCGCGTGTAATAATATATAGGTATGCGCGAGGAGGTCTTCGAGAGATGGAGCCGAAAACTTTGTACACACAAACACACTTTTTATAATAATCAACAAGTAATTAAAGACAGGTTAAAATGTCAGGACTTATTGGAAAAAAAATCGGAATGACTTCCGTTTTCAGTGCCGAGGGTAAAAATATACCATGCACTGTTATTGAGGCTGGTCCCTGTGTAGTTACGCAAATCAAGAACGAGGAGACCGATGGTTACTCCGCAGTTCAGATTGCCTATGGCGAGAAGAGTGAAAAACACACCAGCAAAAGCTTGTTAGGCCACTTTGGCAAATCGGGTGTAACCCCCAAAGCCAAATTGGTAGAGTTCAAAGAGTTCACCGAAGTAACTCTGGGTCAGGTCCTCACCGTTGCCGACACCTTCGAAGAGGGTGACTGGGTAGACGTAGTGGGCGTATCGAAAGGTAAAGGCTACCAGGGTGTTGTAAAACGTCACGGCTTCGCCGGTGTAGGTGGTCAGACCCACGGTCAGCACAACCGCCAGCGTAAACCCGGTTCGCTTGGTGCATCTTCTTATCCTTCGCGTGTCTTCAAGGGCAAACGCTTGCCCGGTCAGACCGGCGGTGAGAGAGTTAAGGTTCAGAACCTTAAAGTTCTCAAAGTTATTGCAGAGAACAACCTTCTCCTCGTGAAAGGTTCGATTCCCGGAGCAAAAGGTACTTATGTAATCATTGAGAAGTAGTAAGGAGATGGAATTAGCAATTTACACCACCACAGGAACCCAGACCGAGAAGAAAGCAGTTCTTTCTGCAGAGGTCTTCGGCATTGAGCCCAACGCTCATGCAATCTACTTGGCAGTAAAGCAGTATTTGGCTGATCAGCGCCAAGGTACCCACAAGGCGAAACAGCGTAACGAAGTAGCTGGTTCGACTCGTAAACTGAAACGTCAGAAAGGCACAGGCGGTGCTCGTGCAGGTAGCATCTTGTCGCCTCTCTTCCCCGGCGGCGGTCGCATCTTTGGTCCCGTACCTCGCGACTACAGCTTCAAGCTGAACAAGAAGCTCAAAGGCTTGGCTCGCCGCAGCGCACTCTCTATCAAAGCCCAGAATGAGGCAATCACCGTTGTAGAGGATTTCGTTATGGAGACTCCCAAAACCAAATCGTTCGTAGCAATGGCAGAGGCCTTGAACTTGGCAGGTAAGAAGGTATTGCTCGTAGTAGCAGAGACCGACCACAACATCAGCCTCAGCGTTCGCAACCTTCCCAAAGTGAAGGTAATGCAGGTTGCCAACTTGAACACCTACGACGTGATGAACGCCGGTGTTATGTTGTTCACCGAGAGCGCATTGGCAAAGGCAAACGAGATTTTCTAATCCTTAAAACCGAAGAAAAGTTATGATGAACGTAATCATTAAACCCATCTTGACCGAGAAAATGGCCGGTCAGGGCGAGACTCTCGGTCAGTACGGATTTATTGTTGACCGCAGGGCTAACAAGTTGGAGATTCGCAAAGCCGTAGAGCAGATGTACAGCGTAGTTGTTGAAAGCGTGAATACCATCAACGAGAAAGGTAAACTCAAAGCTCGTTACACCAAAGCTGGTTTCTTGGTAGGCCGCACCAACGCAGTGAAAAAAGCAATCGTAACCTTGAAAGAGGGCGATACTATTGATTTCTACAGTAATATCTAATTGAGAGATGGCAGTAAAAAAGTTTAATCCCATTACTCCGGGAACAAGACATAAAATCGCAGGTACCTTCACAGATATCACCTGCTCGGTGCCTGAGAAGTCGCTGCTCGAGCCTAAGAAGAGCAGCGGTGGTCGTAACCACGCTGGTAAGATGACCGTTCGCTACATCGGTGGCGGCCACAAACAGAT
>JAFYRC010000193.1 GCA_017547065.1 Tidjanibacter sp. | reverse complement strand
GCTCGACTTCGAGAGCCCTCATCAGTTGGAAAGGGTGAAAAAAGGGCTGAATGTCAACCTAACCTCGTCGGATATGATGAGAGTGGAGAAGAGCGACGAGGTGATGCAAAGGTTGGGACGTTATCTTAAAGGTGGCGACCGACAGCTTTCGCCTTCGACCTTTAATAACTACCTGGATTGCTCGTTGAAGTTCTATTTTAAGGCCGTGGCGGGTATTAAGCCGGAGGAAGAGATCGAGGAGGATATCGACACTTCACTCTTTGGCACCATTTTCCACCGTGCCATGGAAAACCTATATGCTCCGTTGAGGCGCGTGAAAAATCCGCAGAGGCAGATTGCCGAACTGATTGGCTCGGCGAAGGTGCATCAGGCTGTGGTGGATGCCCTTACGACCGACTACTTTGCCGGCGAAAAGGTACCCGAGAGCGACTATGGTGGCAAGTTGCTTGTGGTGTGTGACACCATCGAGAAGTATATCAACAACTGCGTATTGTCCTACGACTCGGCTCGCTTGGAGCCTTTTGAGATTCTCGAATTGGAGTATCCGATGGAGTGTCACTTCGATTTTGGCGACAAGACGGTTGTGTTTGGAGGTACCTCCGATCGACTCGATTTGGTGGGTGGACGTGTGCGTATCATCGACTATAAGACCGGTGGTGTTCACCTCGACTTTTCGGGCGTAAACTCGCTCTTTGCGCGCGACGGAAAGCACATTGTGGGTGCGGCGACCCAAACGCTCATCTACTCAATGATGGCCGAAAGAGCGCAGCAGGACGGATCCTTGAAGGAGGGATGTGGCGCAACACCCTCGCTCTACTATGTGAGGTATATGAACAACCCCGAATACTCTCCTCTGCTCAATGACGAGTCGAAGGGTGGGCAGGTGCTGACCTATGGCGACTATGCCGAACAATTTGAGGAGGCTCTGGCGTTGAAACTCTCGGAGTTGTACGATCGGAGTGTTCCATTTGTGGCCACCAATGATGAGACCAGGTGTGCGATGTGCGATTTTGCAAAGTTGTGTAACCGTAAATAGAAACAATAGAAATAAACCTAAAAAGACCTATGGAAAAGTATTCAATTCACCCCAATCCGCTGGTGCGCTTCTTGAAGAAGGAGCCGAAGGATTTTACCAAAGCCGACCTTGTAAAGTTTATTGTGGAGAATGAGATTGAGATGGTCAATTTTCGATATGCGGCTGCTGACGGCAGGCTCAAATCGCTCAACTTCATCATCAACGACCTCGACTATCTCGACACCATTCTGACCTATGGCGAGAGGGTGGATGGCTCGAGCTTGTTCCCCAACTTTGTGCAGGCCGGAGCCAGCGACCTCTATGTGGTGCCACGCTACCGCACAGCGTTTGTGAATCCATTCAGCGAAATTCCCACACTCGACATTCTGTGTGGCTACTATGACAAAGACGGTCAGCCCTTTGCATCGGCCCCCGATCAGGCGCTCCACCGTGCCCACAATGAGTTCAAGAAGCTCACGGGTATGGAATTCCACGCCATGGGCGAGTTGGAGTACTATGTTGTGAGCGAGGCCGACGACCTCTATGTTACCCCCGACCAGAGGGGCTACCACGAGAGCGGTCCTTTCTGCAAGTGGGGCGATATGCGCCGTGAGGCCATGAAGGCTATTGCCGAGGCGGGCGGTAAGATTAAGTATGGTCACAGCGAGGTGGGTAACTTTGCCGTTGACGGACTGATGTATGAGCAGAACGAGATTGAATTCTTGCCCGTGGACGTGGAGGAGGCTGCCGACCAGCTCCTCGTTGCCAAATGGATCCTGAGGGAGATGGCCTGCCGCTATGGTGCAAACCTTACCTTTGCACCGAAAATCACTGTGGGTAAGGCCGGTAGTGGTATGCATATCCACACAAAGGTTGTGAAAAATGGTGAAAATATGTACCTCGCGGATGGTAAACTGACCGATGTGGCCAAGACCGTTATTGCCGGTATTCTTGACGTTGCCGACGCTCTTACGGCTTTCGGTAACACCAACCCCACCTCCTACTTGCGCCTTGTTCCTCACCAGGAGGCTCCCACCAATATCTGCTGGGGTGATAGGAACCGCTCGGTGCTCGTGAGGGTGCCCCTCGGATGGACCACAGGTGCTGCCGAGATGATTCGCAATGCCAACCCCGCAGAGCAGGGCGAGGTGCTGCCTCCGAAGGACAAGCAGACCGTGGAGTTCCGCTGCCCCGATGGCTCGGCAGATGTCTACCTCTTGCTTGCAGGCCTTGTGACTGCTGCTCGCCACGGCTTCGAGATGGAGAATGCCGTTGCCTATGCCGAGGAGAGATATGTGGGTGTGAACATCTTTGAGGACGAACATAAGGCTGTAGCCGAGAGG
>JAFYRC010000192.1 GCA_017547065.1 Tidjanibacter sp. | reverse complement strand
TCTGCAACCTTCTCCTTGTTGAGCGATACGCCGCCACCCTGGATGAGCTTGCGGAGCTCGCCCTTTGAGGGGAAGATATTACTCTTCTCGGCGCACAGCGAGAGGAAGTCAACGCCACTGTTCAGTTCTTCGGCTGATACTTTATACTGGGGTACGCCCTCGAATACCTGGAGGAAGGTCTGCTCGTCGATGGTGTGGAGAGCCTCGGCAGCGTTAGCACCAAAGAGGATGCCGCTGGCAGCCACAGCCTTCTCATACTCCTCCTCGGAGTGAATCATGCAGGTAACCTCCTTGGCGAGGCACTTCTGGAGCTTGCGCTCGTGGGGAGCCTCCTCGTGCTCGGCGATGAGCGACTCTACGGTTTGGCGGTCGAGCAAGGTGAAGATGCGGATGTAGCTCTTGGCGTCCTCATCGCTCACGTTGAGCCAGAACTGGTAGAATTTGTAGGGCGAGGTATACTTGGGCGAGAGCCATACGTTACCGCTCTCGGTCTTGCCAAACTTGGTGCCATCGGCCTTCTTAATCAGGGGGCATGTGAGTGCATAGGCGTCGTCCTTGCCAAGCTTACGGCGGATGAGCTCGGTACCGGTGGTGATGTTACCCCACTGGTCGCTACCGCCCAGCTGGAGCTTACAGCCGTGGGCCTCATAGAGGTGGAAGAAGTCGTAGCCCTGAACGAGCTGGTATGTGAACTCGGTGAACGACATACCGTCGCCCTCGCCGTTGAAACGCTTCTTCACGGAGTCTTTGGCCATCATGTAGTTTACGGTAATGTGCTTACCGATGTCACGAATGAACGCCAAGAACGAAAAGTCCTTCATCCAATCGTAGTTGTTTACCATCACAGCCGCGTTGGGTGCGTCACTATCGAAGTCGATGAGCTTGGCGAGCTGCTGCTTGATGCACTCCTGGTTGTGGCGCAGGGTGGGCTCGTCCAGCAGGTTGCGCTCCTGCGACTTACCCGAGGGGTCGCCAATCATACCGGTTGCACCACCCACCAGAGCGATGGGTTTGTGGCCACACCTCTGGAGGTGTTTGAGAATCATCACACCAACAAGGTGTCCTATGTGCAGGGAGTCGGCTGTGGGGTCAATACCGAGGTAGGCGGTGGTCATCTCCTTGTTGAGTTGTTCTTCCGTACCGGGCATCATATCGTGTACCATGCCCCTCCATTTGAGTTCTTCTACAAAATTCATCTTCTTTACTTTATTGTTTTTCTTTGTGTAACTAATTCGTTGTCAGTGGTCTACTGTGTACCTCTTACTCGATGTTGAGATCGAGCTCCTTGATGAGGTTCAACAGTTCGGGGTTCTCCTTGGTGAGGAACTTCACTTTGTCCTCACTCTTGATGGGGAGTGTCGTGCTCTTGTCTTTGGTCACGGTAATATCGAGGATAATACCGCCCTCAATGCCACAAGTGCGCTGTAATATGGTTGTAATCTCCGGACTGTGGCGGAGAATATCCTCCCTGAGGAGGTCGGTCATTACCACGGCCGAAATGGTGTGGCCGGTGACCTTCATAGATTTTAGAGCGTAGGAGAGTCGGGGAAACTCGCCTGCCAACTCGCTGATGAAAGTCTCTCTTCCGGCGGTAATCTTACTTTCCGACTCGGGGTCGTAGTAGGTCACGGTTGCCTCCTCGTTCTCGCTTGTACTGGTGGCCGTGCCACTAATAATGGCCGCAATCGACCCTCCTCCGAAGATGGACTTGCGAGGGGCGTTGGCTGCGGGGGTGGGCTGTGCCGGTGCCGAGGGGCGTGGTGCCACTACGGAAGGTTGCGTGGCCGGTTGTGGTGTTGCTGCGGGCTGTGCAGCAGTCTGTGGCGCGACGGGTGCCTGCACGGGTTGTGGCTGTGGCGCTGGTTGTGCGGGTGTTACCGGAGCCTCCTGCCTAATCAGTGGGGGCAGCGCAGGGGCGCTTACATCAGGGCTTTTTTTTTGCTCCATGCCACACAGCTTCATCAGGCCCAATTCAACATGCAGGCGCTGATTGGTGGCGGTGCGGAAGCCTCCGTCGAGTGCACCAAGCAACGAAATGCCGCTGAAAAGGGTGTTGATATCGCACACTGCGCTCTGCTGTTTGTAACGTTCCAATACCGAGCCCGTGGTTTCGAGCAGGGGTAGTGTTGAGGGGTCCTTACACATCAGCAGGTCGCGGAAGTGACTCGCCAAGCCACTCATGAAGGTCTGGCCCGAGAATCCTTTTTTCAAAACGTCGTCGAAAAGCAGGAGGGCACTCTTGTAGTCGCCAGCGAGGATGTATTGTGTGATGCCAAAATATGTGTCGTAGTCCAGCACGTTGAGCGTCTCGGCCACCTCCTTGAATGTGAGGTTGCCACCGCAGAACGACACCGCCTTGTCGAACATCGACAGCGCGTCCCTCATACCACCGTCGGCCTTGCGGGCAATCAGGTGGAGCGACTCGTCGTCGAACTGCACACCCTCCTTACCGGCGATATGTTTGAGGTAGCTCACGGTGTCCTCAATACGTATACGGTTGAAGTCGTAGATCTGGCAACGGGAAAGGATGGTTGCGGGGATTTTGTGCTTCTCGGTGGTTGCAAGGATGAAGATGGCGTGGTGTGGGGGCTCTTCGAGGGTTTTGAGGAAGGCGTTGAATGCCGCCTGGGAGAGCATGTGCACCTCATCGATGATGTAGACGCTGTACTGTCCCACCTGGGGCGGAACGCGCACTTGGTCCGTAAGGTCGCGGATGTTCTCCACGGAGTTGTTGGATGCGGCGTCGAGCTCGTGAATCGAGAAGCTCCTACCCTCGTTGAAACTCCTGCACGACTCGCACTGGCCACAAGCGTCGCCCTCGGCTGTGGGGGTCAAGCAGTTGATGGTCTTTGCGAAGATACGCGCGCAGGTGGTCTTACCCACACCTCGGGGTCCACAAAAGAGGAATGCGTGAGCCAACTGCCCACGGGCAATGGCGTTTTTGAGGGTGTCTGTAACGTGGCTCTGTCCCACAACCGATTCGAAGGTCATAGGACGATATTTGCGTGCCGAAACAATAAAATTACTGCTATCCATTTCTTTTGCTTTCCTTGTGAGGTATAACCTCACAAAGATATCGATTAAAATTGAAAATTGAAAATCAATATTGCAAAGTTGCTTGTGGGGGTGCTATTTTGTACTCCAAGGAGTGTGAGTTTTGTTCGAAAACATCTTATAAACGTTCGGGAGGATTGGTTGTGTGGCTTTTATTTGGTATATTTGCGTCAACGAATACAATAAAATTACGGTATGAAATCTTTGAAATCATTTGTTTTGGTTGCCCTTGTTTTGATGGGCACTTGCGCTTGTACGGAGCCCGACGAACCTGTGGTAGGAAAACACCCCAAGCCAAGTAAGTTGTGGATGCCCGTCTTCCTCAACGACGGTATGGTTGTGCAGCAGAATGCATCGGCGGCATATTGGGGTACAACCAATCCCAATGCTACGGTTACTGCCGAGGCGTCGTGGACCGACGAGGTTGTTGTGACCAAGGCTAATGCGGAGGGCGAGTGGAAGCTGGAAATTCCCACATCCGCAGGCTCGATGGAGCCACAGAGGGTTGTGATTCGCGACTCCCACAATGGTGCCAAACACATCAATGATGTGCTTGTTGGTGAGGTGTGGCACTTTGCCGGACAGAGCAATATGGAGATGCCCATGAGGGGCTTCGGCTCGGTGGCTAATGGTAACTATCAGCCCATTGAGAATGCCAACGAGGAAGTTGCACTCACGGCCAATATGCCCCACTTCCGCTACTTCAAGGTTGGATATCAGGCCTCCGACGTTCCCATGAACGACGTTAGGGAGAACAAGTGGTGGAAGGCGAGTGTTGCAACCGAGGCACTCGAATATAGTGCCATTGCCTTCTTCTGTGGTCGTAAGATGGCCACGGAGCTCAATGTCCCCATTGGTATCATCTGCACCCCCTACGGCGGTACTCGCATCGAGGCTTGGATGCCCGCGTCGAGGTTGAGCTCATTCGACCCCGCCGACTATAAGGAGGCCTCCGAACTCTCCGAGTCAGCAGCCAAGAAGAGTGCCCCCGGTTTGCTCTACAACGGTATGGTGCACCCCATTATGCCCTACGTTGTGCGTGGTTGGGCTTGGTATCAGGGTGAAAGTAATCGCGACAACTCCCAGGCCTATGCCCGATTGCAGCAGGCTATGGTGGACGAGTGGCGCAAAGCCAAGGGTGACACCAATGCCCAGTTGCCATTCTACTATGTGCAGATTAGCGGTATCGGTAGCAATAGTGACGAGTATGGCGCCAACCTTATTCAGGCCCAGTGGGATGCGTTGAAGCTCATCCCCAATAGCTACATTATCACCACCTCCGACGTGGGCGACACCAATTTTATTCACTATCCTAACAAGAAAGTCCCCGGCGAGCGCTTGGCAAATCTGATACTCAATAAGAGCTACAACCGCACCGACATTAAGGTGGCGGCTCCTGTGGTGAGCAGCGTTAACTATCAGAGCGACAAGGTTGTGGTTAGTTTTGAGAATGGCGAGGGATTGCACTCCACCGAGGGAACAATTCCCTATGTGCAACTTGTGGATGATGCAGGTAAGCTCCACACTGCCACTGCCACCATTAAGGCCGATGGTACTATGGAGGTGAGCAGTGCAAGCGTTGTCAACCCCAAGGGTGTGAGGTATTGCTTCCTCAGCTGGCACATCTCCACCGTCTTCAACAGCGCAGGCATACCCCTTGCACCATTCAAGCACAGCAAATAAACACGAATGATTAGTACAACGACGATATGAAGGCTCTGAAAACGCTTCTGTTAACAACCCTTGTTCTGTTTGGCACCTACGCTTGCTCGGGCCCCGATCCCGAACCTGGAGGTGGCAAGGAACCCACTCCCAGTCGATTGTGGATGCCCGTATTCCTCAGCGACGGTATGGTTGTGCAGCAGAACGCAACGGCAGCATTTTGGGGCACAACAAACCCCAATGCTACGGTTACGGTCGAGGCCTCGTGGGCCGAAGAGGAGGTTACGACCAAGGCTAATGCCGGTGGTGAATGGAAGGTGGAGATACCCACTCCTGCGGCCACTTTTGAGCCTCAGTGTGTTGTGATTAGCGACTCCCACTATGGTGTCAAACAGATTGAAGATGTGCTCATTGGCGAGGTGTGGCACTTCGCCGGCCAGAGTAATATGGAGATGCCGATGAAGGGAAATGGCTCGGAGGCAGCCGGCAACTATCAGCCCGTAACCGGAGCCTTTGAGGAGATTGCAAATTGCTACTCCGAGCTCTCTCATTTCCGCTATTTCAAGGTTGGTCGCCAATCCTCAAAGACTCCTTTGAAAGATGCGCCCAATGGTAAATGGTGGAGGGTGAGCAACTCTTTGGAGGCCCTCGAGTATAGTGCTATTGCCTTCTTTTGTGGCCGTAAGCTTGCCACCGAACTCAATGTCCCCATTGGTATCATCGGTACCTGCTATGGTGGCACTCGCATCGAGGCTTGGATGCCCGCATCGAGGCTTAATGCCTTTGACCCCGACGACTACAAAGGTGTTTCAGACTTGACCGAGGATGCCGCAGTGAAAAATGCTCCCGGAGTGCTGTATAATGCAATGATTAACCCCGTAATGCCCTACGTTGTTCGTGGTTGGGCCTGGTATCAGGGCGAGAGCAATCGCGACACCCCCCACTCCTACGCTCGCTTGCAGCAGGCCATGGTGGATGAGTGGCGTAAGGCCAAAGGCGATACCAAAGTGCAGATGCCCTTCTACTATATGCAGATTAGTGGCATTGGTGGTAGGAGCGACGAGTATGGAGCCAACCTTATTCAGGCCCAGTGGGATGCGTTGAAGCTCGTTCCTAATAGCTACATTATCACCACCTCCGATGTTGGCGATGAAGACTGTATCCACTATCCCAACAAGAAAGTTCCCGGCGAGCGATTGGCTAATTCTATTCTGCACAACACCTATGGTCGCGACGACATTAAAGTGGCGCCTCCGCAGGTTAGGAGTGTGAGCTACAATGGCAGTAAGGTTGTGTTGAGCTTTGTTAACGGCGAAGGTTTGCACTCAACTCAGGCATCAATCCCCTATGTGCAACTGTTGGATTCGTCGGGCAAGCTCCAAACGGCCACGGCTACCATCAAGAGCGATGGAACGATGGAGATTAGCAGTTCGAAGGTGACCAATCCACAAGGTGTGAGGTATTGCTACATCAGCTGGCACGTATCCACCGTGTTCAACAGCGCAGGCATACCCCTTGCGCCTTATAAGCACAATAAATAAGCAGATTTACAGCACGGGGCGTGGTTGCAGAAACTGCGCCCCTAAATGTGTTCGATAAGGATTTTAAGGCCGATGAGCAGGAGGATAATACCGCCTGTGAGTTCGGCCTTCGATTTGTAGCGCGTACCGAAAGCGCTGCCAATTTTTACACCCACCGCCGAGAAGAGAAAGGTGGTGAGTCCGATGCAACCCACCGAGCTCCAAATGTCAACATCGAGGAAGGCAAAGCTGACGCCAACAGCCAATGCATCGATGCTTGTAGCCACCGCCATGGGGAACATTTTACGGGCCGAGAGGGCCTTTTTGCTACACTCGCAACACTCTATTTCTTCGTCGTCTTTGCCGAGTGCTTCGCGTATCATATTGACGCCAATAATGGCCAAAAGGGCAAAGGCTACCCAGTGGTCGAAGTGCTCGATCAGGTGGCTGAAACTCGAGCCTACGAAGTAACCAATCACAGGCATAAGTGCCTGAAAACCACCAAACCAGAGGCCCACAATTGAGCACCCTTTGAGTGTGGCTTTACCCAAAGATAAACCCTTGCAGATAGACACCGCAAAGGCGTCCATCGACACTCCGACAGCAATCAATATCAGCGTCAAAAAATCCATTTTTCGTGTGCGGTTTTCTTAATAAAAAGTAGTTCGGCAGGAGGTGTGCCCACCGAACTACTTTGGTTAAACTGTGTGCCCTTACAGCACGATGTTGATGATTTTGCCGGGGACGATGATGACCTTCCTGGGAGCCTTACCCTCGGTCCATTTCTGGGCTGCGGGATCGGCAAGTACTGCCGCCTCAATCTCCTCGTTGGAGATACCCAAAGGAAGCTCCTTCTTGAACCTCATCTTGCCGTTGAACGACACGGGATACTCGAAGGAGTTCTCCACCAAGTGGTCAGGGTTGAACTCGGGGTAGTGGGCGTCGTTGATCGAATCCTCGTGGCCCATCAGGTGCCACAACTCCTCGGTGATGTGGGGAGTGAAGGGCGATAGAAGCACGCACAGGGGCTCCAAAATTGCCCTCTTATTGCAAGCGCCAAGCTCGTTGAGACAGATCATAAAGGCGGGAATAGAGGTGTTGAACGAGAAGTTCTCGATATCCTCCCTCACCTTCTTAATGGTCTTGTGGAGCACTTTCAGTTCGGCGGGAGTTGCCTCCTCCTCGCTCACACAGAAGTTGTCGTCCTTGTCGAAGAAACGGCTCCAGAACTTGCGCAGGAACTTGTGTACACCGTCGATACCGTTGGTATCCCAGGGTTTGCTCTGCTCCAAGGGGCCGAGGAACATCTCATACATACGCAGTGTGTCGGCGCCGTAGTTGTCCACGATGTAGTCGGGGTTAACCACGTTGAACATACTCTTACTCATCTTCTCGATAGCCCAACCGCAGATGTATTTGCCGTTCTCCAAAACGAACTCTGCATCCCTGAACTCGGGCCTCCATGCACGGAAAGCGTCGAGGTCGAGAACGTCGTTCTTCACGATGTTTA
>JAFYRC010000191.1 GCA_017547065.1 Tidjanibacter sp. | reverse complement strand
GAGAGCCACGACGTGGGTTTCATCGTTAACTGCAGCTTCGGTAACGGCTACCGCCTGACCGGTAAGGAGGCCTACCGTACCGCCCTCATCAACGGCGCAAAATCGTTGGCTACACGCTTCAACCCCGAGGTTGGTTGCACTCGTTCGTGGAACCGCCAGATGGAGGGTGGCGACTTTGTGGTTATCATCGACAACATGATGAACCTCGAGTTGCTCTGCGTTGGTGCCGGTCTGGATGGCAACAAAGAGTGCTACGACGTTGCCGTTAAGCACGCAACAACCACAATGAAAAATCACTACCGCGAGGATGGTAGCTCTTTCCACGTTGTCGTTTACGACTCGGCAAGCGGTGATATTGTGAAGAAATTCACCTACCAGGGCTATGCAGACGACTCGGCTTGGTCGCGTGGTCAGGCTTGGGGCTTGTATGGCTTCACCTACATGTACCGCACCACCGGCAACCGCGACTTCTTGGAGCACGCCACCAAGATTGGTAAGTATATCCTCAACCACCCCGGCATGCCCAAAGACTATGTTCCCTACTGGGACTTCATGGCGCCCGCAACCAAAGACACCCCTCGTGATGCATCGGCAGCTGCTCTGATGGCTTCGGCATTTGTGGAGCTGAGCGGCTATGTTGAGGATGAGGCAACCTCCGAGGCCTTCCTTGATTTGGCAGAGAAGATGATTCGCTCGCTGAGCTCGTCGAAATACTTTGCAAAACCCGGCACCAATGGCAACTTCGTGCTCAAACACAGCACCGCATTCTTGGCAAAGAATCGCGACGTTGACGCACCCCTCTCGTATGCCGACTACTACTACATCGAGGCATTGGCTCGCTACAAAAACCTCCTCGAAGGCAAACCTGCAGTAGAGGTACGCACTCTCTACTCGGAGAACGAGGATAGGGCCATTTGGCTCAGCGCAATGGAGCATATTGCTCGTCCCTTCCTCACCAACCTCGCAGCAGGCACCCTGAAAAAGAATATGCCCGTTGAGTCCAACAACGTGAACATCGCAACCCGCCACGCAGTTACCCACTTGGAGGGCCTCGGCCGTTTGATTGAGGGTATTGCTCCCTGGCTTGAGCTTGGTCCCGACGCAACTCCCGAGGGTCAGCTCCGCGCACAGTTTATCGACTTGGCTGTTAAGGGTATCGCAAATGCCGTTAACCCCGAGTCGCCCGACTACTTGAACTTCAACAACGGCCGTCAGCCCCTCGTGGATGCCGCCTTCTTGGCACACGGTCTGTTGCGCGCCCCCACCCAACTCTGGGGTAACTTGGACGACGTAACCAAAGAGCGCCTTGCCAAGGAGCTCAAATCGTCGAGGGTAATCAAACCCTCCGAGACCAACTGGCTCTTTTTCAGCGCCATGGTAGAAGCTGCTCTCTATGAGTTCACCGGCGAGTGGGAGTTTGAGCGAGTAAAATATGCCTTCGACCGCCACAAAGAGTGGTACAAGGGCGACGGCTGGTATGGCGATGGTAAGGATTTCCACCTCGACTACTACAACAGCTTCGTAATCCAGCCCATGATGGTACAGGTGCTCGATGTTATGGCAAAACACAACATTGAGGGTGCCGACTTCCTCGACGTAGAGAAACTCCGCTATGCTCGCTACGCCGAGCAGCAGGAGAGGCTCATCTCGCCCGAGGGTACCTTCCCCGCAGTTGGCCGCTCGTTGGCATATAGGTTTGGTGCATTCCAGGCCCTGTCGGATGTTTCGCTGCGCCACTGGCTCCCCGAGGCCGTAAATCCCGCACAGGTACGCTGTGGTCTTACCGCTGTGATTGACCGTGTAATCAACGCTCCCGGCACCTTTACCGCGGACGGTTGGTTGCGTGTTGGCTTCTGTGGCTACCAGCCCTCGATCGGTGAGAGGTACATCTCCACCGGTAGTGTATATCTCTGCTCGGCAGTATTCTTGGCTCTCGGCTTGCCCGAGACCGATCCTTTCTGGTCGGCTCCCGACGCTGATTGGACCGCCAAGAAGGTGTGGAGCGGTGTGGATGTTCCCGTTGACAAGGCTATCAAAAAGTAACAACACAAACAATCTACATAATTAACAATCAACTAACTAATTTTAAAACTTTCAAACAATGAAAAACACTACTATTGGAAAAATCCTGCTTATGGCCCTCGTTAGCCTTATGGCAGGTATGACCAGTGTCAGTGCCCAAAGTCACCAGGTTACAGGTACTGTGACCGCAGACGATGGTTCAGCAATCATTGGCGCAAATGTGCTGGTTGTTGGCTCAACTATGGGTACCACAACGGACGTGAAAGGTAACTACTCGATCACCGTATCCGAGAAGGCCTCCTTGGAGTTCTCCTACCTCGGTTACGAGTCGCAGGTGGTTGCTATTGGCAAACGCT
>JAFYRC010000190.1 GCA_017547065.1 Tidjanibacter sp. | reverse complement strand
GACGAGGTTACTATCATTTGGCCCGACGATAATTTTGGCTATATGAAACGCCTCAGCAATCCAGCAGAGCAGAAACGTGTGGGGCGTTCGGGCGTTTATTACCACGTTTCCTATCATGGTAAGCCACACGACTACTTGTGGCTTTGTACCACACCTCCGCAGTTGATGTATGAGGAACTCTCGAAGGTGTATGCCACGGGTGGCGATAGGGTTTGGTTGCTCAATGTTGGCGATATCAAACCTTGTGAGTTTGCAATGGAGTTCTTCCTCGATATGGCTTACGATATTCACTCGTTTAACTATGAGAGTGTTGCCACAGCCCATGGCCGTTGGCTCGCTGATATTTTTGGAGAGGAGCATACGGAGGTGCTCTCGGCAATGATGAGTGAGTATTATCGCTTGGCCTTTTCGAGTAAGCCCGAATATATGGGTTGGGGCTTTGAGTGGAATACCAAATACAACAAACACGAGATTGTGACCGATACGGACTACTCCTTCGCCAATTATAGCGAGGCCGATAGACGTTTGGCCGACTATATCGCGCTGGGCGCAAAATCCTCGAAACTCTACAACTCTTTGCCTGCTGACAGAAGAGCCTCTTACTATCAACTTGTGCACTATCCAATTAGGGGAAGTGAGGAGATGAATAAGGCGTTACTGTTGGCGCAAAAGAATCGTTGGTATGCCGCCCAAGGACGTGCTGCTACAAACTCTCTGCGCAAGGAATCGTTGGCAAGTATGGCTGAATTGCAGTCACTTACGGATGAGTACAACGCACTTTTGGGCGGTAAGTGGCAGGGTATGATGAGCTTGCGACACGGTGTTACGGCCCACTACTTCGAAACTCCCAAACTCGACTCTTTGGAGTTGAAGGCCGAAGCCTCAATGGGCATTTGGTGTGAGGAGAAGGGAGTGGTGCGTGGTGCTAACATCGACGCGCTGCCAACCTTCAACGCTCTGCTCCCCGCAACTCACCGCATGGAGATTTACAACAAAGGCAGTGAGCCGTTTGAGTGGCAAATCTCCTGCTCGGCCGAGTGGATTATGGCAGATGTAAGGAGTGGAGTTGTTGGTGAGCAGCAGGAGATAAACGTGTCAGTTGATTGGGCAAAAGTACCAAGCGGAGAAGAATTGTCGGGCTACATCTGTGTGGAGGGCGCCGGTCAGAGAAGACATGTTGCTGTGTTGGCGTTTAATCCTGTCGTGGAGGAAAATGTGGAGGGTTTGTTTGTCGAAAACAGAGGATATATTTCCATTCCTGCGGCAGATTACCACCGCAAGGTTGAGAATGACGACATTAAAATGACCACTATTGAAGGCCTTGGTGTCGAGGGTGCCTCTGTGCAGATGGGTGATCCGCTTGCCAGAGAGCAGAATCTCTATGAGCGTGGTCCCTGCCTGGAGTATGACTTCTATACATTCAGCGAGGGCTCTGTGGATGTCTATACCTACACTTTGCCCACATTCCCTCTCTACGAAAAGTCGGAGTTCGGAAACGAATATGGCGGTCATGATGCAACAAATAACGAGTTGCGCTATGGCGTGAGCATTGATGAAACATTCGTGGCAACACCCACGATATCCTCTCACGAATACTCTCAATCGTGGAGCGAGAATGTATTGAAGAATTGCTCGGTGAAGAAGACTACAATGAAGGTTGATGGCCCCGGACGCCACACGTTGAGAATTCTGTGTGGGGATGCGGGTGTTGTGGTGCAGAAAATTGTGCTTGATTTTGGAGGTATGAAACGTTCCTATTTGGG
>JAFYRC010000189.1 GCA_017547065.1 Tidjanibacter sp. | reverse complement strand
CTATTGGTATATCTCCTACGACAATGGTCTGACTTGGCGTGAGTTGGGTAAAGCCACCGGTGAGGACGGCAAAGACGGCCAAGATGGTGCTGATGGCAAAGATGGTCAGGACGGAGCACAAGGTCCTCAGGGCGAACAGGGCGCACAAGGCCCTCAGGGAGAGCAAGGTCCACAAGGCGAACAGGGCGCACAAGGTCCTCAGGGAGAGCAGGGCGATTCACTCTTTTATAGTGTAACTTGGGACGAAAACTATGCATATTTCACTCTTTCGAATGGCTTTGTGCTGACACTTCCCATCAATGCCGGAGGCAACGGTGGTGGCAACACTGGCGGCGACAATACCGGTGGTGAGGGTGGCGGCTCCGACGAGGGCGACACCACTCCCAAACCTGCGGCCAACGAGATTTGGTACACCTCCAAGTACGCCGAGGTCGTAACCCCCTACTCGTCCAACGGCTTTGGTGCGGTCATCACCTCCAATACCTACGATGTGGAGGCCAACAAGGGTGTTATCACCTTCGACAGCCCCGTAACCACCATTGGCGAAAATGTGTTCCAGGGGAAAACCGAACTTGTCAGCATCAACCTCCCACAAGGCGTAACAGATATTAAGAAAAATGCTTTCAATGGCTGTACCGCCCTCGAAAGTGTTATTATACCTAAAAACGTCTTGTCAATTGGGGAATATGCATTCAAAAAGTGTAGCAAACTGTCAAGTATCACTCTTCCTCAAAATCTTCTGACAATAGGATATGAGTCATTTAGTAGTTGTTCTTTTACTTCTATTACTATCCCCGATAGTGTAACTTCGATAGGATCTTATGCATTTAGCGGTTGTAGTAAACTCACAAAGATATATTGGGGTAAAGGTGTTAGGAGTGTTAGCCAAGATGCATTTAGCGGGTGTTCTAGTTTGGCAGCGCTATATATCACAGACCTTGAGGCGTGGTGTAAAGTTTCATTTGAAATGAACCCGAGAGGGTCAGATATTGAAAGCAACCCTCTCCGTTATGCAAAGAATCTCTATCTGAACGGTAACTTGGTGACCAACCTTATTATTCCGGACAGTATAACAACGATTTACGCATCCTCATTCAGGGGATGTACCTCCATCAATCGTCTTGTGCTTCACAACAAGGTTACGACCATCAATTTTCAAGCATTCAAAGGGTGTGTCAACCTTGCAGAGGTTAATATTCCACAAAGTTTGGTAACCATTGGTAGTGATGCTTTCACAGATTGTAATATACAAAAGGTCTATGCCACAAGCCTCGAAGCTTGGTGTAATATGACTATTAGTTCCGGAACGTCAACCAATTTCACGGCAGGCTCCAACCCATTACACAAAGGTGCAGAGCTCTATCTCTACAACAACCTTGTAACAGACTTGGTGATTCCCGAAACAGTTACCACCATAAAAGGCGGTGCGTTCTATGGTAGTTCCATAAGGAGTGTTACTATTCCCGACCACGTTGCCTCCATCGGAATTTTTGCTTTCAATAGTTGTGAAGGACTCTCGTCGGTCAACATAGGCAAGGGTATTACGGCTGTTGGTTATGGTGCGTTCGGTAACTGCTCGAAGTTGCCTGCGATAACCATTCCCGACAATGTGGTAACCATAGAAGCCAGTGCATTTTATGGTTGTACGAGCCTTGCAAATGTACATATTGGTAGTGGTGTAACATCCATTGGCGGTTCTGCTTTCTATGGTTGTAAATCATTGACAAGTGTCGTTATTCCCGACAATGTCAATACATTGGGAGGATTCAAAGGTTGCACAGGACTAACCAGCATCCACATCGGCAAAGGTGTAAAAACAATTAATGATTACTGTTTTGATGATTGTAAAGCACTCGCAGCGGTACACATTTCCGACGTTGCGGCTTGGTGTGGAATATCTTTCGGATCATTCGGAACTACTAACCCTCTTGTGTTGGCACATAATCTCTATCTAAACGGCAACTTGGTAACTAATCTGGTTATTCCCGAGGGTGTTACCAGCATTGGTAAGACAGCATTCAGAAGTTGTACATCCATTAAGAGTGTTGCAATTCCCGGCACTGTTGAACTGGTTCCATCTTATGGCTTTGATGGTTGCAGTTCACTCGAGAACATAACCTTTGGCAATGGCGTTAAAACTATTGATAATTATGCATTTGAGAATTGTAAGTCGATCGAGAAAGTGGTATTTCCTGAGAGTATAACCTCAATAACTAACAATTCATTCAATGGTTGTAGTTCGCTTGTAGAGGTTTATTTCGAAGGCAAGGTACCACCAACCATTAGTAGTACTGCATTCTCCTCTAATGCGAGCGAGAGGTTGTTCTATGTGCCCACAGCCTCTGTGGATCGCTATAAAGAGAAATGGGGTAGTAGCTACACTAACCTTATCGTGGGCTACGATTTTTAGGATTTCAGGGCCTTGATGAGTGGCGGTGCGCTTTCGGGCGCACCGCTTTTTTCGTCGACCGCCAGACAGCCCCCTCAGGCGTAGATTGCGCCATCTCCCCTAACTTAGG
>JAFYRC010000188.1 GCA_017547065.1 Tidjanibacter sp. | reverse complement strand
TCATAGGCAAAATTTCTGTGTTTACACCAAATAAACGCCCCAAAATGGGTATTATTACAATAAAATTAAAAAAAATCGTGCAAAACTATTGCAGATATGAAAAAAAGCAGTACTTTTGTGCCGCTATTGGGTTGTGGTGTAATGGTAACACAACAGATTCTGGTCCTGTTATTCATGGTTCGAGTCCGTGCAACCCAACTGAAAAGGCTGTCCGAAGGGCAGCCTTTTTTTGTTGTCTACCGTCAACCGCAGGCGTTGCCTGTTTTGTGTGTTTTGGTCGTGGTGCTATCCGACCACTTCTCCCCGAGGTTAGGGAAGGTGGCACAAAGTGCCGGAGGGGGCCTGCCTGACGTTTGGAAAAATGTCGTTAGACGTTTGACTTTCGCCCCTTATCAGTCGGTTGACGGTCGACGGTTGGCGGTCGACGCTTCTTCGGCTTGGGCATTGGTTTGTGAAGGTGGAGCTGGGTGACCACGCGGCCGGCGAGGGACACATCCTCGATGTCCAAAATCACAAAGTCCTTTGCGCCAGGAAATGGCTCACCACGCTCGGCGTCGGCCAGTAGCTCTGCCACACACTCAATGCGCTTGATAAAGACCGTGTTGTTGAACACGAAAAAGAGAGGCTTCTCGCCCGAATAGACACACCACTCGCCAAACATCGGGCGGGCCCACAATTCAAGACCCGTGTGGGCGGCCTCGAGTTGATCCATCACAAAGTCTATGTAAGACTGATTTGTTGCCATAGTAGTACAAAGATACACCTTAATTTTCATTTTTCAATTTTCCATTTTCAATTTTATTTGTATCTTTGCGGTCCGAATAATGGATTGAAAATCAATAATACATAACGAATAGACACTATGAACATTATCAAAGAGGCTCGCGAAAATCAAACCGCGATTATCAAAATCACCGTAGCAGAGGCTGATTACACCGCTGAGGTGGACAAAAAACTCCGTGAGTACAAACGCAAAGCTAATATTCCCGGCTTCCGTCCCGGTATGGTACCTATGGGTATCATCAACAAGATGTACCGCAAGGGTGTTGTAGCTGAGGTTGCCTACAAGATGGCTTCCGACGCTTGCTTCGAGTACATCGAGAAGGAGGGTATCGACTACATGGGCGACGTTCTTCCCAGCGAGGAGCAGGGCGCTTTCGACTTCGATAACAACACCGAGCACGAGTTCATCTTCGAGCTTGGTTTGGCTCCCAAGGTAGAGCTCGAGCTCACCGAGAAGGACAAAGTTACTCGCTACAAGATCAAAGTTGACGAGGAGATGCGTAGTGGCTACCGTGGCCAGTTCCTCCGCACCTACGGCCGTTTGGTTGACGTAGAGGTTGTTGAGAACGACGAGGCTGTAATGTGCACCCTCGACAATGGCGATATCAAAACTGAGGACGCATACGTTGGTCTTATCAGCATGACCGAGGAGGAGCGCAAGCCCTTCATCGGTAAGAAGGTTGGCGACCAGATGATCGTAAACGTTAACGAGCTCTACAAGAGCGCACAGCAGCGTGCATCGGTTCTCGGTCTTAAAGAGAACGAGCTCGCAAGCATCAACCCCGAGTTCAACCTCGAGATTACCAAGATCCGCAAGTATGCAGATCCCGAGATGAACGAGGAGTTCTTCAAGATGGCATTCCCCGAGGGTAACGTAACCAGCGAGGAGCAGTTTGAGAAGTTCATCGACGAGAAGATCACCGCCGAGCTCAAGAAGGAGAGTGACTACGTATTCTCGCAGACCTTGCGTGAGTACCTCGTAGAGAAGGCTAACCTCACCTTGCCCGAGGACTTCCTCAAACGCTGGTTGCTCGCAATCAACGAGGGTAAGTTCACTATGGAGGAGATCGAGAAAGACTTCGCACCCTTCGTAGAGATGATGAAATGGAGCGCTGTTCAGAAACACTTCGCTAAGACCTTGAACGTTGAGGTTAAGCAGGAGGATATGTTGGCTGAGGCTAAGGCTTATGCTGCTGCCCAGTTTGCACAGTATGGTATGATGAACGTGGCTGACGAGATGCTCGCCAACTACGCACAGCAGATCCTTGCAAACAAAGAGGAGGCTAACAAGCTCATCGAGAAGGTTTACGAGGCTAAGGTTATCGAGGCTGTAACTCCTCTTGTTAAGGTTTCGAACAAGAGTGTTACTATTGCTGAACTGAACAAAATCCTCGCTAAAAAGCAGAAATAGTCGGTGATTTTGTCGTTGCACTGCGATAAGCGGGCTCCTCATTTGCGTCAGCAAACTGCGGGCCCGCTTTCTTGTGCGCCTAAAAATCCCTCGACTCTTTTGCTTTTTAGAGGGTGGTGCACGCAGGACAGCAAACTGCGGAGCCGCCTTCTTCGCAGGCCTTGAAATTCCTCTCTTCTTTTGCTTCTTGGGGGGGTATGGCTCGAAAGACAACAGCAAAATAGGGAAAGCGTCATTCTGACGCTGGCACAAAAATCCCCGC
>JAFYRC010000019.1 GCA_017547065.1 Tidjanibacter sp. | reverse complement strand
CATAGATCTTCTTGACCTTGGTTGCCTCGATGCCTGCTTCCCTGATCATATCATAGGTTCCGCCTGTAGCGAGGATAGTGAACTTGTCGTCAGCAAATGCTTTCAGACGGTAGTCGTAGAGGTTCATCAGAGCGTCGATGTTAGCAGCCTTCTCCTCGAGCGATTTGCTACGAGCGATTTTGCTACGGTAGATGGTCTGACCGTTCGAGTAGATACCAACACGAGCCTTGGGACACTTCTCAATCAAGATGTACATATACTCCAAAGCCTTGTCGTAGTCTTTGTTGTTGTAGGCATCCTGGAAGAAGTTGAAGGTCTTAACATTCTCCTCCCTCTCGGCAGCGGTAGCGTTCTCACCCCACTCGGGACCAAAAGTGCTTGCGGGAGCCTGTGCGGGCTGTGCAGCAGCATCCTTACCAGCAGCAGCCTGCTGTGCAGCGATAAGTTTCTGGATTTTCTCCACCTGCTTCAAGCTATCCTTTACTGCTTTCTCGCGAGCCTTACGAGCTTTCTCTGCCTCTTTTGCAGCCAATTTCTCTGCTTTCTCACGAGCCTTCTTCTCAGCGGGAGTCTCCTCCACCTGGGTCTGCTCCACGGGCTGAGCCATCAGTTTGGTAGTACCCATTGTGCCTGCCAGCGCAAGCGACAGCACAACCATAGATTTGATTACGATTTTCTTCATCTCTTTTTGTGTTTTATTTTGATTGTTTTGATTTTAGTCGTTCTGCTATTAGTCATACTTCATCTTCACAAACCAGTAGTCCTCGCCGAAGAGGCTGAAACCGATGGTAAATTTGAGGTAGTTCTCCTTCGAGAGTCCGGCCTTAGTTGTACCCCTCTGACCCATCTCCAAACCGAGGTTGATGTTCGACAGGCCCGTCATCCTCAATGGAATGCCCACACCAAACGTAAGAGCGACATCATTGAAGGGCTGGTCGTTGAGCACGATGTAGTACTCACTGAACTTCACACCCGCACGATAGGTCCACCTATTCAGAGCGTGGCGCACGTCACCAGGGTTGGGAGTATACTGACCACCGACGCGCACAGTGTTGGTGTTACGGAACGAGCGAGTAGCCGTAACGTCCTGCTCATTCCTCAAGCCCCAATCGGCGAACTGATAGTCGGCACCAATGCTGTATTTGTCCTTGTGGAGGTAGAAACCTACAGCATACACATTAGGCATCGAGAAGGTGGAGGTGTAGACCTCGTCCACAACGTAGAGGTTGGGAGCGAGGGTGGAGTTCTGCATCACAGTATTCTCCACTTCGTTACCCATCTTACCACCCATCTGGTAGGTTGCGCCAACGGTCAGCACCGTGTGGCTCTTGGCAATGGGAGTCCACTGCACACCAAACTTTCCGTAAAAGCTATTCACCGCCTCCGACTTCAAGCCCGAGATGGACTGATAGCTTCCGCTACCGGTAATCACCGTAGGGAGTGCATTGTAGGTCCTCTCAATGAGGCCGTGGTAGTAGATCACCTCGGCACCGAGTGAGAGGTTTTTCACTACCTCATAGCCCAAGCCGACCTTAAACTGGGTAACATCACCCGAGCCGGAGTAGGCATAAAGAACTTGGCCGATATTGGCATGCACCAGAGGATCCTGGCTATAAGACTGCACCCTGTATCCAACCGAGCTGTAAGGAGTAACGCTAACACCCACACCCATGTTCTTGATGAGCGGGAACGACATTGCAATATCCCTCACGTTGAAGGTATTGAAACTCGTCTTTGCGCTGGCGGTGTGAGCATAGAAGTTCTGGCCCTCCATATCGAAGTTCGAAAGGAAAGAATTGCTCTTCACCGAGCTATATGATGCGGGGTTGGTTACGTTCACATAGAGCGGATTGCGGAAACCGATAGATGCGCCACCCATTGCCCTGGTCACTGCAATACCCTCGTCGTGGATATCGCCAATGCCATAGAAGGTGTAGGGTGAATAGGTGTTCAAACTGCTCGACTGTGCGCTTGCCGACTGGTGCGACAACACCACAGTTGCCACAGTCATCAAGCCAAATATGAGTTGTTTTATCTTCATTTTCTCTCGTTACAATTAGTCCTCCGAAAATGCCATTCGTAGGAATTTTGCAAATATCGTGTTTTTCGTGGTTTTTTCAAAGAAAAAAATGCCCGAAGGCCAAAAAGAGTAGGTATTTATACCTAAACCCCGCATTTTACACCTTATTCTGCTCCCTTTCGGCGGCAATTTCGGCCGACAAAGCGTCGATAGTCGCACAAGCACACGCAAGGTCCCCTATATTTCTAACCGTCAAATAGACTTTATTATTGTTCTGTTTGAGAACAAATTTTGAGGCATTACGGCTCACATACCTCAAAATTGCACCAAAGGTGTAGCTCTTATAGTAGGGCGAGTGACCGTCGGCGGGGAACCACAGCAACATAAGGCCATTTTTCACCTTAGCCTTCTCGATACCCAAACTCATTGCCTTCCAGCGTAGGCGTACTACATCCACAAGGGCCTTGGCCTCCTTGGGCATGCGTCCAAAGCGGTCTTCCAGTTCGGCCACAAAGCGGCCCATTTCCTCCTCGTCGGTAATATTGTCGAGCCTGCGATAGAGGCGTAATTTTTCGCTTGGCTGGCTCACATAACTGTTGGGCAACACCGCGCTCACGTCGGTCTCCACCTGGCAGTCCGACACATAACAAATATCATCCTGAGGTTGCGAAAGAGCATCCACTTCCTCTCCAACCACCTCCGAAAGGCCCTCCACACCCTCGGCCCTCAACTCGGCCACAGCCTCGGAGAGAATTCGCTGGTAGGTCTCAAAGCCCATGTCGGCAATAAAACCGCTCTGCTCGGCACCCAGAAGGTTGCCCGCACCTCGAATATCAAGGTCCTGCATAGCGATATTAAAACCCGAGCCAAGTTCGGAAAACTCCTCAATGGCCCTCAGCCTGCGCCTTGCCTCGCTCGTGAGCAATTCATCGGGGGGCGAAAGGAGGTAGCAAAAACTCTTCCTATCGCTCCTACCAACCCTACCACGCAACTGGTGGAGGTCGCTCAGGCCAAAGTTCTGGGCGTTGTTGATGATTATGGTGTTGGCGTTGGGGATATCAATACCGTTCTCCACGATGGTTGTTGCCACCAGCACGTCATACTCACCGTAGATGAAGTCCATCACAACCTTTTCCAACTGTTGGGGCTGCATCTGTCCGTGGCCCACAACAACCCTTGCCTCGGGGCGTAACTTCTTCACCAGCGCCGCAATGCGCTCAATGTCCTCCACTCGGTTGTGGACAAAGTAGAGCTGTCCACCACGTCCGAGCTCATAGTCGAGGGCCTCGGAGATGATGGCCTCGTCGAAGGTGTGCGACTCGGTCACGATGGGTTGGCGGTTGGGGGGCGGAGTGGAGATAACCGAAAGGTCACGGGCTCCCATGAGCGAGAATTGCAGGGTACGGGGGATGGGCGTAGCGGTCAGCGTGAGGGTGTCGACACTCACACTCATCTGGCGCAATTTCTCCTTGGCTGCCACACCAAACTTCTGCTCCTCGTCAATGATAAGCAGACCCAAGTCATTAAATTTCACATCCTTACCCACCAACTTATGGGTACCTACGATAATATCTATACGACCTGCTTCCAGGTCGGCCAATATCTGTTTTACCTCCTTGGTTGAGCGGGTGCGCGAGAGGTAATCGACCCTCACGGGAAGACCCCTCATACGCTCGGCAAAAGTGCGGTAGTGTTGGAGCGAGAGGATGGTTGTGGGCACCAGCACTGCCACCTGCTTACTGTCGCAAGCGGCCTTAAAAGCAGCCCTCACAGCCACCTCCGTCTTACCAAATCCCACGTCGCCACAAACCAATCGATCCATAGGCTCTCCCGACTCCATATCGGCCTTGATGAGCTCCACAGCCTTCTGTTGATCCGGGGTCTCCTCCCAGCGGAACGAGCTCTCCAACTCGTGTTGGAGGTAGCCGTCGGGCGAGAAGCGGAAACCTCCGCTCGCCTTCCTCTCGGCATAGAGTTTTATGAGCTCCCTGGCAATGTCCTTCACGGCCTTCTTGGTGGCCTCCTTCATCTTCTGCCAAGCACCCGTGCCGAGTTTGTAGACCCTCGGTGGAGTGTCGCTCTCTTTGCTCTTATAACGGGCAATGCGATGGAGAGAGTGGACGTTCACCAATAGCACGTCACCGTCCCTATATTCCAACTTTACCGACTCCTGCTCCTTGCCATTCTCCACCGTGTGAACAAGGCCACCGAAGCGCCCCACGCCGTGGTCGATGTGTACCACATAGTCGCCCACCTGCAGCTGGTTGAGCTCGGCAATTGTGAGGCTCTCCCTGTTATCGATGCCACCACGCAGTTGGTAGCGATGGTAGCGGTCGAAGATTTGGTGGTCAGTATAGAGGCTCACCCTCAACTTACGGTCCGTAAAGCCCTCATGGAGGGTGGTTTTGAGCGGCTCAAAGTGGGCCCTACGGCGGGTTGCAGCCAACACATTCTCGAGCCTCTCGAACTGGGCGTGGTTTTCGGAGAGGATGTAGGTTGTATAGCCCTGCGAAGCACGACCCTCAATGTCGTCAGCCAACAGGTCATATTGTTTGTTGAAAGCCGCCTGCGGGGCGGTTTGGAATTTCAGTTGTACTGTGGAAAGCCTACGGCTCGAAGGCTTCGAGAGCACCATAGGGGAGCCCTCCGTGTCGGCCAAAAAGGCCTTTGCCGAGGTCACCCTCGCGGCATCCTCCTCGGGATTGTCACTATCAGCCAGCAGTCGGCGGCGAATGTCGTCCAATCGACCCAGTGTGTGGTCGAGGTCTTTGAGCCACCACACGGCCCCCTCGCCCACATACTCCGCCAATGATTCCTTCTTCTCGCCACCAAAGTTTTTCAGATTGGGCACCACCGACACACTCTCAACCCTCTCGGTGGAGAGCTGCGAGGAGAGGTCGAAGCGGCGCACGCTATCCACCTCGTCACCAAAGAAATCGAGCCTGAAAGGTTTATTCTCCGAGTAGGAAAAGATATCGAACACGCCACCACGCACAGAGTATTGGCCCGGCTCGTGCACAAAGTCAACCCTCTCAAAGCCAAGTGCCTCCACCTCATCTTGGAGCTGGCTCATGGCAATGCGCTGACCACGGGCTATTCGCACAACAGTGGAGTCCACCTCGCTCTGCGACACCACCTTCTCGGCCAATGCCTCGGGGCAGGTACACACAACAAGACACCCCTCACCCGAGTAGGCCCTAATGGCCTCCAAGGCGGCGGTACGCTGCACCTCGCTCGAATTGTCCTCGGCGCCATAGCGTATGGAGCGCTTATAGCTCGAAGGGAGGAACATCACCCTCACGCCATCGCCTGCCAGCGCGTAAAAGTCGCTACACAGATAGGCCGCCGAGTCCCTGTCGTCCGACACAAAAAGGTGTACACCACCGGCCCTCTGCGCCACGGCTGTAGCATAAAGAGCAAAGGCCGAACCTGCCAGAGAACTAACCTCTGCCACAGTTCGGCCCTCGATAGCCTCGCGAAGTTGTACCGCCTCGGCCACACGAGCCGCACGCTGCACAAACTCCTTCAAGGGCGACGATTGCACCTTTTCTTTTTTCATTACTTTTGTTTTTTTCGCTTTTTGTAAAAAGCGAAACCAAAAACTTTTGGCGAGATACTATGTATCTCTTCACAGACTTCACCCTACCTACAATAGTCGGTTTACGGTCCCCCCCTGCGAGTGCATATCGTGTGGGGATTTTTGTGCCAAATTAGGGAGGGGCTCCGCAGTTTGCTTATGGCAAATGAGGAAGCCACTCTCCGACATTTGGTGCAAAAAGCACCCACGAGATGTGCTCGCTATTTAAGTTCTTTGTTTTTGCGATCAGCAATCTTATAGTCAACTATTCCGAGCGACTGATCAACAACAACTTTCACACTGCAAAAATACTTCCTGCACCACCTGCGACGAATACTCATCAAACCACCCTCTTTGAGGTAGGCCGCCAAAATGGGGTTGGCAACCACTCGAAGCGAACGCATACGCTTCTCGATGGCGTAGTAGGCAATCTGGTTCTCGATCTGCTTATCCACCAAGATGGAGGGCGAAATCTTACCCGTACCACCACATGTGGGGCAGGTCTCTTCGGCCTTACTGATAGCCTCGGGACGCACCCTCTGGCGGGTAATCTGCATCAGACCGAACTTGGTCAGAGGAAGAATTGTATGCTTGGCCTTGTCGGTAGACATCAGCTTCTGCATCTCCTCGTAGAGTTTCTGGCGGTTTTCGGCCTTGTGCAGGTCGATGAAGTCGATAATCACAATACCGCCCATATCGCGCAAGCGCAACTGACGGGCAATTTCGGCTGCTGCCGAGAGGTTAACATCCATCGCAGTGCTCTCCTGATCGTCGGCCACCTTCGCACGGTTACCGCTGTTGACGTCGATGACGTGCAGCGCCTCGGTGTGCTCGATAATGAGGTAGGCTCCTCTTTTGAGCGACACATATTTGGCAAACAGCGACTTGATCTGGCGCGAAATATCGAAGTTGTCAAAGATGGGCTGTGAGCCCTTGTAGAGCTTGACAATTTTGAGTTTCTCGGGAGCAATAACCTTCACATACTCCCTGATCTCGTTGTATATAGCCTCGTCGTTAACGTGGATGGCGTTGAACGAACTGTTGAGCGAATCACGAATGATGGTGTTGGCCCTGCTCATCTCGCTGAGCAACTGTACGGGCGGCACCTTGGTTTTGATTCCTTCCAGCGACTGCTCCCATTTTTTGATGAGCGAGAGGATGTCCTGCTCGATGTCAACGTCGCTCTTACCCTGCGCTGCGGTGCGGACAATCACACCATAGTTTTTGGGCAGCACATTGTCGACAATCTTTTTGAGCCTCTTCTTCTCGGCGGTGGAACGAATTTTCTGCGATATGGATATTTTGTTGGAAAACGGAATTAACACTACGTTGCGACCTGCGAGCGAGATGTCGGCCGTGAGTCGTGGGCCTTTTGTGCTGATAGCCTCTTTGGCAATCTGCACCATAATGGGCTGTCCGCCCGAAATGTGGTTCGCCAACTTGTCACTCTTGGGGAGGGGTTGGTCGAGCCTAATGCTCTCAAATCGCACGTTTTTCTTTTTCGTCGAGAGGGCGGCCACAAGTTTGTGGAGCGAAGTGAAGTGGGGACCGAGGTCCAAGTAGTGAATAAAAGCGTCCCTTTCGTGGCCGATGTTGACGAATGCGGCATTGAGTCCGGGCATAATCTTACGCACTTTGCCCAGATAGATGTCGCCAACTGCGAAACCGCTCTTGCAGGCCTCCTTGCTCAACTCGACAAGCTGCTTGTCCTCAACCAGAGCAATGGTAACCTCCGAGGCGGTAACTTCGATAATTAGTTCTCTGTTCATAGATAGAAAGGGCTACCCCTAAACTAAAAAACAGAGCCGAAGACCTTGTTAGGCTTTCAGCTCTATTTTTAGTTAAAGGTAAACCGACAACCTATTTCTTGTTGTGTTTGTGACGATTTTTACGCAGACGTTTTTTGCGTTTGTGGGTAGCCATTTTGGGGCCTTTCCTCTTCTTACCGTTTGGCATAATCTTAAAGTTTTATGGGTTGTACTCCTAATTTATTTCTTATTTTACCTTGCAAGCGAAGCTCTTAGCGGGCTTGAATGCGGGGATGTTGTGTGCGGGGATGGTGATGGTGGTACCCTTCGAGATGTTGCGAGCAACTTTCTGTGCGCGCTCCTTGATGATGAAGCTACCAAAACCCCTCAAATATACGGGCTCGTTCT
>JAFYRC010000187.1 GCA_017547065.1 Tidjanibacter sp. | reverse complement strand
GCTTATGATTGTAACTTATTGATATAAAAGAAAAAAGCGAGAATTTTTCAATTCTCGCTTTCAGTGATCCCGTTGGGGCTCGAACCCAAGACCTACAGCTTAGAAGGCTGTTGCTCTATCCAACTGAGGTACGGAACCAGTTTTACTCTTCGGTGCCCACAAAGTTTGCATTCATTGGAGCAATTCGGCGCAATACACTCTCGCTCCTCTGCACCCCTTTGGGCCCACAAAAGTACACCTATTTTTTGGTTTATGCAATACTTTAGGGGGCGGAATACTATCATTCCGTCCCCTAAATCATTGTTATACAATCTCTACACTCCTCCTATCGGCGCACTTTGCGCTCCTTTCCAATGGTGTCACGCTGTGCCGTTGCGGTGTGGAATTTCTTCAACTTGGGCGACTGACC
Source organism: Tidjanibacter sp. (assembly GCA_017547065.1). GTDB lineage: Bacteria > Bacteroidota > Bacteroidia > Bacteroidales > Rikenellaceae > Tidjanibacter. The sequence goes on along the minus strand of JAFYRC010000187.1, from coordinate 2,864 downwards.
ATAGATGTCAGTGGAGGTGGTCAGGGCTCCCGTGTAGGTCATCTTGATGGTGTGTGCACCACACTTGGCGTCCACCACAATATTGTAGTTGGAGCCACTCTTTGTAATCTTCACCGTACCACTCTCGAAGTCGGAGTAGGGGCTGGTTTCCGAATTGCCAAAGCCATAGCAACTACCTGCCCAGAAGCTATCGTCCTCATTGCCACAGTCGACATAGACGCTCGACAGGGCGATGTAATCACCCGAGTAACCCACGGTGTAGGTGCCCTCGGGGGTAGAGGCGCCAGCGGGGGCCAGCAGGTCGAGCACAATCCAATCGAAGTCGTCACCAACATAGGGGCCATAGAGTTCGATGTAGAAGTTCTCGTGGTTGTAGAGCGACGACATACCGAGGCCGTCCCAATAGTCGCCATAGGACTCCATATAGGCCTCCTCAGCAGTGAAGCTCACGTTGCTGGTGAGGTTCGAATAGGGCTCATCGGCCTTGGCGGTACCGTTCACAGTATCATAGTCGTCATCGTAGTCACCACCGCTACCCGAGCCGGAGCCCGACACGGTAAACTCCGAGTAGTCGATTTTGGTCACCACGTTACCTTTGGCATCCAAACCGCAGGCCCAAACGTAGTAGTCGCCATCGTAGAGGTCGCCGGGCTCAAAGGTGTATGTATCTTTCTGCTTTGCGGGAATGGCAATCATACTCACAAGATCGGCCATAGTTGCGTTAGCCGACAGCTCGCCTGCACTTACCAAGTACTCCAAATAATACTCCAAGGTGGAGGTCACCAACGAGGCATCCACACCATAGCCATCTTTCTCATAGACGTCCCAGTACCACACGGTTTGCAGGTCGCTGGGAGGGGTTACGGTGATGGTAACACCAGCCGAGGAGGAGGAAATGCTGAAGCCCCAATTGCCCTTCACATCGTTTGCAAGGGCCTCGGTGGTAAACTTGAAGATCTTGATATCTACTGCTTTACCATCCATATCCAAGCCACACGCCCACACCTTGTAGGTAGTACCCGCAGAGAGCGCATTCTCAAAGTTGTACTCATCGGCAACGCCTGGTTTGAGGCTGTAATCGAGCAGGAATTTGCTGTAGGGATACTCGCTCTCGGTAGCCTCGAGGTATTCGAGCTGCCACTCATAGCCATCCTTCAGGTAGGCCTCCACATAGGCGGGGTTGATCATATCGCTCTCCTCCGCCACGTCCCAAATCCAGTCGGTTGTGAGGTTGTCGGAGGCAGTAACCTTCACGGTTGCCGAATAGGCTGTGATGTTGCTCACCTCAAAGGAGAACAGGTCGCCACCAACGGGAGCATCGGGGCCCTCATTCTCGCCGCCACCAATCAACACTTGACATCCTGCCATTGCAACTGCGCCCAACAGCAGAGCCAAAAATTTCATCTTTTTCATAATATCTCTTGTTTGTTATAGCCTACAATTAGTTCACAAAGATATTCAATTTTCTGCATGGATGTACCCCACAAAAAAGAAAAAGCGACCAACTCCTCGGTCGCTTTTTCATATCTCTGTTTCGACGGCTCCCCTACTCTGCCTTGTCGGTTGTTTCTGGCTCCTGAGTGGTTGTTGCCTCACCACCGGTTGCCGCTTCGCCCTCCTGCATTTCGAGTTGCACCTCGTTGTTGAGCCTGAGGAGTTCGGCCTTCAACTCCGTAGCCGAGAGTCCGGCTTTGAGTTTGGCGTTGTGGAACACCGAAATAGCACCCGTCTCCTCGCTCACCACAACCACAATGGCGTCGCTCTCCTCGCTCACGCCGAGGGCTGCCCTGTGGCGCATACCGAACGACATTGGCACCTCGCTCCTTGTGGAGGGAAGCACACATTTGGCTGCCACAATGCGGTTATCCTCGATGACCATTGCGCCGTCGTGCATAGGCGAGTTTTTGAAGAATACGTTCCTAATGAGCGAGTCGCTGATGGCTGCATCCAAGGTCACGCCAGTTTCAACAACCTCCCTCAACGAGCCACTCTGCTTGATAACAATCAGTGCGCCCGTTTTGGTCATCGACATATCGCCACAAGCCTTCACGATGGGGTCAATGATGGCTTCGATATTGAGGTTTTGTTTTGCGTTCTTCTGATTGAGCAGTCGCTTAATGAGCGTAACGGGGCCCTGTCCCCTATCGCCAATCGACTGCAGGAATTTGCGGATTTCGCTTTGGAAAATCACAATGAGGGCAATCAGTCCAACATTCACCACCGAGCCCAAAATACCGCTCATAAGCTCCATATTGAGGGCCTTGGCGAACACCCAGGATACATATATAAATAATATACCCGTGAGGATGCTGGTTGCGTTGGTGCCTCGGATGAGCTTGTAGATATAGTACATGATCACTGCCACAAGCAGTATATCCACCACATCTATTATTGACATCTTAATAAAGCCCATAGTAATCCTCTTTTTTAATCCCTCAAAATTAGAGATTTATTTTGAAACTTAAAAATTCCGCCCCACATTTCCTCGCGCCGACCAATAAATACTCCCCACAGCATTCACATTTTCCCGCCCAGCGTACAACAAAAACGGCCCCACCCGAAAGTGCAGCCACAAAAAAACGGCCCCCGCACCATTGTGCAGAGGCCGTCGAGCGTCCCTAATGTGGGAGTCTATCTCTTATTTGTTCTGTTTTGCAGCCTGCTTCTTCATCAAGTCATAAGCAACGGGAGTTGCAATGAAGATCGAAGAGAGGGTACCAATAATCACACCGAACATCAGTGCGAACACAAAACCACGAATCACTGCGCCACCGAAGAGGAAGATAGCCAACAAGGTAACAAAAGTGGTACCAGTGGTATTGATGGTACGCGACAGAGTGGTGTTCACTGCAGCATTGATGGTC
>JAFYRC010000018.1 GCA_017547065.1 Tidjanibacter sp. | reverse complement strand
GAAGTGTAGCCTGCACGGTGAGCCATCTCGATAGCATCCAAAGTCTCGGTCAAAGTGCCAATCTGGTTAACTTTGATGAGGATGGAGTTACCGCAGCCCATCTCGATACCCTTCTTCAAGAACTCAACGTTGGTTACGAACAAGTCGTCACCTACGAGCTGGCACTTGTCGCCAATAGCGTCGGTCAGCATCTTCCAGCCTTCCCAGTCGCTCTCTGCCATACCGTCCTCAATCGAGTCAACGGGGTATTTCTCAACGAGACCTTTCAGGTACTCAACCTGCTCAGCCGAAGTACGTTTTGCGCCCTTCTCACCCTCGAAGATGGTGTAGTCGTAAACGCCATTTTTGTAGAACTCGCTCGATGCGCAGTCCATACCGATCATAACGTCCTTACCAGGAACATAGCCAGCAGCCTCGATAGCCTTCAAGATGCTCTCGATAGCGTCCTCGGTACCCTCCAAAACGGGAGCGAAACCACCCTCGTCACCTACTGCGGTGCTCAAACCACGAGCGTGGAGAACTTTTTTCAAGTTGTGGAATACCTCTGCGCCCATACGGAGTGCCTCACGGAAGGTGGGAGCACCAACGGGACGAATCATGAACTCCTGGAATGCGATGGGGGCATCCGAGTGCGAACCACCGTTGATGATGTTCATCATAGGAACGGGGAGGCTCTTAGCGTTTGCACCACCGATGTAGCGGTACAAAGGCATACCGAGCTCAGCAGCAGCAGCGTGAGCAGTTGCGAGCGATACGCCAAGGATAGCGTTTGCGCCGAGGTTGCTCTTGGTAGCGGTGCCATCCAACTCGATCATAGCTTTATCTACGCCCACCTGGTCGAAGATGCTCATACCAACCAATGCGGGTGCAATTTTCTCGTTTACGTTAGCAACGGCCTGCAAAACGCCTTTGCCAAGGTAGCGACCTTTGTCGCCATCACGAAGCTCCAAAGCCTCGTTCTCACCGGTCGAAGCACCGCTGGGAACAGCAGCACGACCTACAATACCGTTAATGGTAGTTACCTCTACCTCGATGGTGGGGTTACCCCTCGAATCAAGAATCTCTCTTGCGTGTACGCCTAAAATCTCAGACATTTTTGTAAAATTTTTAAGTGTTGTTGTTAAAATAACCTAACGTTTGTTTCTATCGTATCGGTGGGGACTGCGCCTTTCTCGGCACCAATCCCCACGCAATTTCAATCTCCTAATTCCGGCAGATTAGCTGCGGAACTTGGCCTTCAGATACTCCCTGTTGAGGCGAGCGATGTGGCTGATGGTGATGCCTTTGGGGCACTCTGCCTGGCAAGCACCGGTGTTGGTGCAGTTACCAAAGCCGAGCTCGTCCATCTTGGCAACCATTGCCTTAGCCCTACGTGCAGCCTCTACCTGACCCTGGGGCAGTTTAGCAAGGCTCGAAACACGAGCTGCTACGAACAACATAGCCGAACCGTTCTTGCAAGTTGCAGCGCAAGCACCACAACCGATACAAGCTGCTGCGTCCATGCTCTCCTCTGCGTCGTCCTTAGCGATAGGAATAGCGTTTGCATCGGGCACACCGCCGGTACCTACCGACACGAAACCACCGGCCTGGAGAATGCTCTCGTAAGCGGTACGGTCAACCACGAGGTCTTTGATTACGGGGAATGCACGGCTCCTCCAAGGCTCAATCACGATGGTGTCGCCATCCTTGAAGTTACGCATGTGCAACTGGCAGGTGGTTACCTCGCTCTCGGGGCCGTGTGCGTGGCCGTTGATCCTCAACGAGCAAGCACCGCAGATACCCTCACGGCAGTCGTGGTCGAAAGCCACGGGGTCGATACCCTCGTGGATGAGCTGGTTGTTGAGGATGTCGAGCATCTCCAAGAACGAACTCTCGGTCGAAACATTTTTCACTACATATGTTTCGAATTTACCTTTGGCTTGGGCGTTTGCCTGTCGCCATATTTTAAGTGTCAAATCCATAGTCTGTTTTCTCTCTTACGTTTGTTTTGTTTGTATGGGTTTTTGAGAACTCGTTTATGGAGAGTTAGTCCTTGTAGTTACGCTGCTGCAAGTGGATGGTCTCGAAGGTCAGAGGCTCCTTGTACAACACGGGCTCTTTGTCCTCACCCTGATACTCCCACACTGCAACGTATGCATAGTTCTCATCATCACGGAGTGCCTCACCCTCGGGGGTCTGATACTCCTCACGGAAGTGGCCACCGCAGCTCTCGTTACGGTTGAGTGCGTCGCGAGCCATCAGCTCACCGAGCTCCAAGAAGTCGGCCAAGCGGAGAGCTTTCTCCAACTCGGGGTTGAGCTCGTCGGGAGTACCTGCAAGTTTGAGGTCGCTCCAGAACTCCTTACGGAGAGCCTGGATCTCAACGATAGCCTGCTCCAAAGACTCTTTGGTACGAGCCATACCAACCTTCTCCCACATAATGCCGCAACCGAGTTTCTTGTGCAACTCGTCGGGAGTCTGGTTACCCTTGATAGCGTAGAGTTTGGCAATCTTCTCGCGGATAGCGTTCTCTGCCTCCTCAAACTCGGGGGTGTTGGTATTCACCTTGGGCGACTGAATCTCCTTCGAGAGGTAGTCACCGATGGTGTAGGGCAATACGAAGTAACCATCGGCCAAGCCCTGCATCAGAGCCGAAGCACCAAGACGGTTAGCACCGTGGTCCGAGAAGTTAGCCTCACCCAGAGCGTACAAACCGGGGATGGTGGTCATGAGGTTGTAGTCAACCCAGGTACCACCCATGGTGTAGTGTACTGCGGGGTAGATCTGCATAGGCTGCTCGTAGGGGTTCACAGCGGTGATCTTCTCATACATCTGGAACAAGTTACCATACCTCTCCCTGATAACGTTTACACCAAGGCGGTTGATAGCGGTCTTGAAGTCGAGGTAAACAGCGAGGCCGGTATCGTTAACACCATAGCCTGCGTCGCAACGCTCCTTAGCAGCACGCGAAGCCACGTCACGAGGAACGAGGTTACCGAATGCGGGGTAGCGACGCTCCAAGTAGTAGTCCCTATCCTCCTCGGCGATGTCCGAAGGCTGTTTGATACCTGCGCGGAGAGCCTCAACATCGCTCTTGTGTTTGGGAACCCAGATACGGCCGTCGTTACGCAACGACTCACTCATAAGAGTAAGCTTACTCTGCTGGGTGCCGTGTACGGGGATACAGGTGGGGTGGATCTGGGTGAAACAGGGGTTAGCAAATGCTGCACCCTTCTTGTATGCCTGCCATGCCACCGAACCGTTGGAGTTCATTGCGTTGGTCGAGAGGAAGAATACGTTACCATAGCCACCGGTTGCCATAACAACTGCGTGTGCGCCGTGACGCTCCAACTCGCCGGTTACAAGGTTACGTGCAATCACACCCCTTGCTTTGCCGTCTACCAACACGATGTCCAAAATCTCGTGCCTCGAGTAGCTCTTAACGGTGCCGGCTGCAATCTGACGGTTGAGGGCTGCGTAAGCACCCAAGAGGAGCTGCTGACCGGTCTGACCACGAGCGTAGAAGGTACGCGATACCTGTGCACCACCGAACGAACGGTTAGCCAAAAGACCGCCGTACTCACGAGCGAAAGGTACACCCTGTGCTACGCACTGGTCGATAATGAGGTTCGAAACCTCTGCCAAACGGTAAACGTTAGCCTCCCTTGCACGGTAGTCACCACCTTTGATGGTGTCGTAGAAAAGACGGTATACGGAGTCGTTGTCGTTGTGTTAGTTATTTGCGGCGTTTATACCACCCTGTGCTGCAATCGAGTGAGCCCTACGGGGCGAGTCGCTGATGCAGAATACTTTCACGTTGTAGCCGAGCTCGCCGAGCGAAGCAGCTGCTGCGCCACCGCCCAGACCGGTACCGATGACGATAACGTCGAGTTTGCGTTTGTTAGCGGGGCTTACAACTTTGATATCACCCTTATGCTTTGTCCATTTGCCTTCGATAGGGCCCGATGGAATCTTGGAATCAAGTTTGATCATATCGCGTTTTGTATTTTTAGTTTCAGATTAGAAAAGAGGGTAAGGAAGGATACCGTTGCCCTGCAAGAAAAGAACGATTGCGCAGAGAGCGAAACCACCAACGATGAGGGTGGAAACGATCCACGAAATGCACTTCATGCGTTTGAACCAGATCTGGTTGTTCAAGCCGAGCGAGTGCATCATGCTCCACACACCGTGGGTGAGGTGCAACCAGAGGCCTGCGAACCATACGAGGTAGATAACGATGTAGTACCACTTGCTGAAATAGAAGCGTACGATAGCTGCGCCATCGGTGGGGGCAACCATAGCACTGCCGAGAGCGATCTCGTGTGCGCCCTGCAACTCGGCATACATCATCTTGAGCCAGAAGTTGAGCAGGTGAACGCCCAAGCCAGCGAGTACAACAAAGCCCAGAACGAGCATGTTTTTGCTCGACCACTCAACGCCCTGCTCTCGCTTGGTCACTGCATAGCGGATGGAGCCACGAGCTTTAAGGTTCTGGATGGTCAGGAGGATAGCCAAGCCGAAGTGCAACACAACGACGAGGGCCAAAGCGATTGTGGCAACAACTGCATACCAGTTAGCGCCGAGGAAACCGCAAATAGCGTTGTAGGCCTCATCGGAAACCACCAGAGCCAAGTTCATACACATGTGGAATGTGAGGAACAAAACAAGTACACAGCCGGAGATGCTCATGAACATCTTCTTGCCGATTGAAGAGGTAAAAATACTTCCACTCATAATTATTAAGTTAAAAATTGTTTAGTTTCTAATTGGTGCAAAGTTACTATTGTTTTTCAAATAACACAATTATTTGTTTAACTTTGTCGTTGCATAAATGCAATTACCCTATGAAAAGAACGATAAAAACAGCCCTTTTGGCGATTTTTGCGACCACATTGTCGCTTTCGGCCCAAAATACACAGCCTTTTCCGGAGATTACGGTGCCTGCGATCTACACCGACCAGACCTCCTATTTGGACTACTACGTTACCCACTACTGGGACCGCTACGACTTCGGCTCCTTCGACAAAAAGTATTCCGAGGAGACCACGGGCCAGGCATTTGCCAACTTTGCCTATGTTTTGGGGGCGCAGTCGGGCCTTGGAGAGGCCACTCCGCAGGCGGTGTCGGCTGTGAAAAATATGCTCTCTCGTGCGGCGGTGACAGAGGATGCCTACTGGCGCTTCCTCGACCTGTGCGAGCACTACTTCTATGAGCCCAACTCGCCGATGCGAAACGACGAGTTTTTTCTTCCCGCCCTCGACCATGCCCTCTCTTCCAAGAGCCCCTTGGACGAGGCTTCGAAGGAGCGCTATCGTTCTCTGAAAAAGACAGTTGCACGCAATCGCCCCGGCTCCATTGCCACCGATTTTGCCTACACCACGGCGAGTGGCACCCAGGGCCGCCTGCACACCTTGTCGAGCGAGATTTTGGTTGTCTTTTTCTACAATCCCGGCTGTGCCGATTGCCGCCGCGTGAAGGAGCTTTTGACGACCTCGGAGGCTGTGGATGCGCTCCACAAATCGGGTCGCCTGAAGGTGCTGGCCGTCTATCCCGACAAGGATCTCACGGAGTGGAAAAAATACCTTCCCGAGAACCCCAAATGGTGGATTAGCGCCTACGATAAGGGCACGGTGATACAGAACAAGGGCCTCTACGACCTGAAAGCCATTCCTACCCTTTATTTAATGGATAGCAACAAGCGTATCGCCTTGAAGGATCCAACCCCCGAGAATCTTCTCGCTTTGTTGGAAATGT
>JAFYRC010000186.1 GCA_017547065.1 Tidjanibacter sp. | reverse complement strand
GTGTACTGTTCCAGAGCAGTAACCCTCGCATCGTCGGTCTGCTTTTTCACCACATCGTCGATGCGCTCCAAGAAGAGGTTACAGTTGGCAATAATGCTGTACAGCGAAGCATACACCGACTCAATCTCCGAGGTGGTGGGGCGGATGTCCCACAACCAGAACGAGCCCATGGCATTGCTGTAGCCATCCACAGCATACACGAGGTCGGTCTGCACGTCGGGCAGCAGAGTGAGGTAGCCACTCCACAGCGCGCTACTTTTCATCTGGGCATAGATACCCGTAACGGTCTGCTCGGCGTCCTCATAGGTCTGCATGGCCTCGTCGGTGGGAATTGCCGAGCCGGGCATTTTATCCAAGCAGGAGGTGGTCGCAAAGGCAACAGCCACGGCCACCATCAAGTATTTCATTTTCATAGTCATCTTCATAGTCGTCACGTTGGTTTAGAATGTGAGGTCGAGTCCAAAAGTGTACTGACGTGCCATTGGGTACTGGGCAGCATAGATGTTGGCCGTACCCTCGGGATCAAGACCGGAGAAGCGGGTGAATGTGAGGAGGTTTTGTGCCTGAACATACACCCTTGCTCCACGGATAACATTACCCTCGGTGGGGATCTGGTAGGAGAGCATCAGGTTTTTCAGACGCAAGAACGAAGCGTCCTCCAACAACCTACTATCAAACTCGGTGTAAACGCCGTGGCGGGGAATATCCGTAACATCGCCGGGCTTTTTCCACCTGTCGGTGAGCAACCTGCTCGATTGGTTGTAGGTGGCAAAGCGACCATTCGACTCGTCGAAGTAGCGGTCGTTGTTGATCATCCACCTATCGGCCACCCAGCTAAACTGTGCGCTCAATGAGAGGCCCTTGTAGGAGAGCGAGGTGCCAAAACCGCCCTGCCAGGGTGCGTGGTAGCCTTTGCCTACAAGCACTTTGTCCTCGTCCCTAAGCTCGGTGGTGAGGTCGCCATTCTTGTCATACCACAGTGCATCGCCATTGATGGGGTTAACGCCTGCATAGCGGTTGATATAGAACTCGCCCAACGGACGGCCCACTTGGAGTTTTGTGTTGGTACCCGAGAGCTCATACTCCTGAACATCGCCGTAGAGCTCTGTAATCTCATTGTGGTTGTAGGAGATGTTGGCATTCACGTTCCAGAGGAACTCGTCGGTTGCAACGAGTGTGAGGTTTGTGTTCAACTCCACACCTGCGTTGACCATCTCACCCACGTTGTCCCAGTAGTAGCCATAGCCACTTGTGGAGTAGGGCAGGGGTACCTGCATCAACATATCCGATGTCTGTTTGTAGTAGAACTCCAAGTCTACATTGAGCCTGTTCCAGAAACCGGCGTGGATGCCGAGGTTGGTGGTCCAGGGTTTCTCCCAGCTGAGGTTCTCGTTACCGGGTTGCATCAGGCCCACACCTGCATCGCCAACATAGTCGAGGCCGCCGCCAATCAGTGCGAGGTGCTCATAGTTGGGGATGGTGGAGTTACCACTCGTACCTGTCGAGAAGGAGATTTGGCCATTGGTGAGCCAGTCGAGCGTACCGGCCATGAAGTTCTCCTTGCGGATGTTCCACATGAAACCGAGCGACCAGAAACCTGCCCAACGGCTGTTGCGACCAAACCTCGACGAGCCATCGGCACGAAGAGCCAACTCGGCGAAGTATTTACCATCGTAGTTGTACTCACCACGGGTGAAGAACGACACGAAACCGTAGTCGGAGTCGGTGGTATCATCCCACGATGAAGCCCTCGTACCGGTCGAGATATTGGTCAAGCGGTCGTTGTTCTGACCCTGAGTGAGCAGGCTGAATGCCTCATAGTGGTAGTCGATACCCTCCTGACCGAGCAGCACGGTAAACTCGTGCAGGTCGTCCACGGAGAAGTTGTAGTTTGCCGTGTTGGTAATGCTGAGGGTATAGCCATCGGTGGTGCTACGCGAAGCCGAGCCCTGACCCTGGTTGGGTGCATAGCTGGGGTAGGATACACCAAAACCGGTGGTGTGCGAGTAGTCCACACCCAACTGCGAGCGCAACGTAAGGCCCTTAATGGGGGTTGCCTCCGCAAACATTGTGGACATCAGCTTGTACTTCTTGAAGTTGATGGGGTTGTTTTCGAGCCACTCCAAGGGGTTCTGACCATTACCCCTCCACGAGCCGTCGCTGATGGATGCAATCGAGCCATCCTCCTTGCGAGGGTTCCAGTAGGGGAGCATAAACCTTGCAGCCGAAATGGGCGTTACGAGTGTGTAGGCACCCTCGTCGGCCTGCTGAATACGCTGGAAGTTGAGCATGGTGTTGGTGCCCACTTTGAGCCAGTCGGCAGCCTTGCGCTCCACATTAGCCCTCATCGAGAAACGCTCAAACATCGAGCCTACCGCCGTACCATCCTGCGAGTAGAAACCACCCGAAAGATAGTAGTTGGTTTTCTCGTCTGCACCCGAAATTGAGATCTCGTAGTTTTGAAGGGGAGCGGTGCTGTTGAACACCTCGTTCATCCAGTTTACGTCGGTCTGCGAGAGGTAGGCATAGTTCTGACCATCGGTCATGCCAACCTCCTGCTCGTAGGCAATACGCTCGGGAGTGGTCATCAGATCCCACTTGCTGTCGTCGGCCTGCGAGATACCCAACTGCATACGATACTCGATGCGGGGACGGTCGGCAATGCGACCGCGCTTGGTGGTAATAACGATTACACCATTAGCAGCCCTCGCACCGTAGATTGAGGTGGAGGATGCGTCCTTCAATACCGAGAGTGACTCGATGTCGGCAGGGTTGATGGTGTTGAAATCGCTTGCCGAGATGGGTACACCGTCGAGGATGTAGAGGGGAGCGGTACCCGAGTTGATCGAGTTGGTACCACGAATGGTCATCACAGCCGATGCGCTGGGCTCACCTGTGTTGGACATAACGCTCAGACCTGCCACCTGACCTTGGAGCGCCTGATCGAAGGCGGCTGTGGGGGTGTTCTCGATTTTCTCCGACTTCACGGTCGAAACGGAACCCGCTACGGTGCCTTTTTTACGCACACCGTAGGCAATCACCACAACATCTTCGAGCACCTCGCTGTCGCTGTGCATTGTTACGTTGTAGATGGTCTCGGTTACACCTGTGGGAACGGCCCACACTACATCTTTGTAGCCCATGTAGGAGAAGGTGAGGTTTGTACCTGCTTCTGCCTCAATGTTGTAGGAGCCGTCGATGTAGGTTGTAACGCCATTAAATGTTTCTGTCAGCACGGTCACACCGATGAGTGGCTCACCACTCTCGCTATCCACAACCGTACCGCTAACTTTTACCTTTGAGCCCTGTGCAAACGAGCTGAAAGGGGCCAGTGCGAGAAGCACTGCCAAAAGAATATGGGTTATTGTTTTTTTCATAGCGCGCAAAAGTACGACGATTTATTGGTTTTTAAGTTACCGTTATACATATATTTATTAACAAATTGCATTTTTTTGTCCTTGAAGAGGAGGTGTAGCGCTCTGTTGGACGCAAAAAATCACGCGTTGTGAATCAATTATTCAACGCCTCTCGTTTGGGGCTTATTGTCGAGGTGGGGTTCTCGGTAGTGTGTGGTCTGTGGCGCGTGGGGCGAAAGTGCCTGGATGTTAGGGTGGTTTGCGAAGTGGGTCTGTGAAGATTTTTTTTGGGATGATGTTTGGTTTTTTTCTCTCATTTGGCGTACATTTGTAGCAAATTGAATCTAGTGATGAAAAAAATAGCCCTTATAACGCTTCTTTTATTGGTCTTTTCGACCTCGATTAATGCCCAGACGGTAGAGTGTAAAACCTATACATATGCCCTTCGTGGCGACACAGAACTGCGATTGGACCTCTACAAGACCACTCCGGAGGTGCAGCCCTGTTTGGTCTATGTTTTTGGCGGCGCATTCATTACCGGCTCGCGCGACAGCATGGGTCTTTCGGAGGTTTTTGAGCACTTCGCTCGCTGTGGTTGGGCGGTGGCTTCCATCGACTACCGACTTGGTCTAAAACCTCTTGTTGAACACCCCGAATTGAAGCCCTCGCTGTTTGATTTTCGCTCGATGCTCATTGATGCGATTGGTGTCGCAACCGAGGATTTGCTCGATGCTACGGCCTATCTTGTGAATAACGCTAACGAGTTGGCTATCAATCCAGAACAGATTGTTGTAATGGGTTCGAGCGCGGGTGCTATTACGGTGTGTCAGGCCGAGTGGGCCATCTGCAATGGCGAGAGTGTAGCCTCGGTGTTGCCTGCCGATTTTAACTATGCCGGAGTTATCTCCATGGCGGGTGCTATTCTCGGCAAGGGACGCAATCTTCGCTGGGATCGCACCCCATGTCCGATGTTGCTCTGCCACGGTAAGGCCGATAAAAATGTGCCCTACGGTCGTCAGTCGCTCCTGAGTGTGTCGCTCTTTGGTTCGGAGGCCATTTTGGAGTCCTTGCCCAAGG
>JAFYRC010000185.1 GCA_017547065.1 Tidjanibacter sp. | reverse complement strand
TTCTGTGGCATGAGGGTTACCGACAGTTTTTTGTCGGCGCCACACCACATGTTTTCAACCGTGAGGGTAAGGCCCTTGTTGCGGATTGTGAAGTTGGCCGATGAGTCGGGTGCAAGGAAGCTCTCGCGGCCACCCTTGGTCTTCAACACGAAGGGGAGCGAGCTTTTGTTTACCAATCTCACCACCTGCGAATCCTTGTTGGTGCGCACAATCTCCACATCCACGCAAGCCTCAAAGAGAGGTTTGAGCCACTTCTCCTCGCCGGCCAAAGTGCCATAAGAATATGCCACGGTGCGGTGGTCTAAGAGGGCCTCGCGGATGGACTGCTCGGAGATCTCGTTGGCGAAAATCATCGTAAAGTCGCGAATCTGGTCGCCATAGACCTCGGCGATGGTGCCGTGGATGTCGGTGTTGGAGGAGATGAAGAAACCCAGGTTGATGGCCCTGTCGATTGCCTTGGGGTAGAACTCGTTGTTGTTCATGACCTCGATACCGTCGATGAGGCCTTCGGAGTAGATGCGGTCCTCAAAGGCGTGGGTTTCGAGGCTGCTGCGACGCCAGCCGGGGTGGTTGTGCATGATGATTGCACCCTGGGCACGGGCGTTGCGGATGGCAACCTCGGGGTCGGGGTCGTTGATGGTGTTGTTGTCGGTTGTAAACAAGGCGTTGAAGTGGCCATACTGCGCGGGGTCGCGAGAAATCTCAATACCCTTAATGAGGAAGATGCCCATACGCTCGGCAGCCTTCTCAGCCGACTTGTGGGGAAGGTTGTAGTCAACCTTGTCGCTTACTGGGCCCCTCGGGTGCTCCTCGCCCTCGGGTACGTGGCCTTTGAGGAAGGCGAGCATGTCGTTGGCATACTTGCGGTTTTCGAAGTGGTCCGTAATGGCGAGGATATCAAGGCCCTCGTTGTGGGCCTCCCTTACGCGCAACTCGGGCAGGACGTGGCCGTCGGAGTAGAAGGTGTGGGTGTGCAGGTCGGCTTTGTAGACCTTGTAGCCCTCCACGTCGGGGATGATAATCTCCTTGCGGGGAGCCTTCTTAGCAACGGCAGGGCGCAACATGTCGACGTTGCCACCGTCTTGGTAGTGAAACTGTGCGCTCACGCCCAGGGGAAGGAGTGTGGCGAGCGCAAACAGAAGGAGTCCTTTTTTCATAGAGGTGTAGGTTTTGTTTGGTTGTATTAAAATAGGGTGTACGCCTGCCCCTACTCGTCGAGGTTGCAGGTGGGGAGAAACTCCGCCACAGCCTTCTTGTAATATTCAATAGTTTCGCGCAACGACATAAACGATTTGCCGCCGGCAGCATTTTTGTGTCCACCACCATTAAAATACTTGCGCGCGAAGACGTTTACATCCACATTCTCGCCACGCGAACGCAGCGACACGCGGATGAATTTGCGAGTCTCGGTGAACATTGCCGAAATCTTCACGCCCACAATCGTCAGGGGGTAGTTGACAAAACCCTCGCTGTCGCCGAGTTGGAAGTTGTGCCTGCGCATCTCCCTCTCCGAAAGGCTCAGGTAGGCAGCCTTACCCTCCTCCAAAAGCTCCATCTTATGGCACAGCGAGAAACCGAGCAACTTCACGCGGTCGGCTGTGTAGGAGTTGTACACGGCGGTGTAGACTTTGGGAATATCAAGACCACGCTCCAACAACACCGCCACGGCACGCATAAGCTCGGGGGTGAGGGTGCTGAAAGCAAAGTTGCCCGTGTCGGTCATGATGCCGGCATAGAGATTCTCCGCAATGGATGTGGTTATGGCCTCCGTGCCCTTCATCTGCTCAATAAGGCAGTAGACAAGGTAGGAAGTGGAGCAGAGCTCCGGATGGGAGAATTGGAGTGCAAAGTCGTTGGGAGGCGACAAGTGGTGGTCGATCAAGATGCGAGGAGCCGTGGTGTTGGCCTCGATTGCCTCGGTGAGTGTTTCGAGTCGGTCGATCTTGTTGAGGTCCATCACAAAGATCACCTCGGCGGCAGCCACCTCCTCGGCGGCAACCTCGGGACTCTCCTTTGCTATGATCACATTTTCGATACCCTGCATCCACGCCAAGAAGGATGGGTAGCGGTTGGGTATAAGGCACGACACATGATGACCCTCGCCTCGGAGGATCTCCGCCCAGCCCAAAGAGGAGCCGATAGCATCGCCATCGGGGTTGGTGTGTGTGACAATTGCTATGCGCTTTGGGGCGCCCGCCAGATACTCTTTGAGCCTGGCTATATTATCCAAAAATTCCTGCATATCGTTAACAAAGATATAAAAAACATTTGAAAAACGGCGAAGTGATTGGATAATTCAAAAAAATATGATTACCTTTATGGTGCTCATTAAAGAGTAACAACCGAAAACTAACATAAAAACACTACACTATGAAAACTTACCACGTAGAAGATCTTCGCAACGTCGCTATCATTGGCGGTGCGGGTTCTGGCAAGAGTACTCTTGCCGAAGCTCTCGCTTTCGAAAGCAAACTTATCGACCGTAAAGGCTCTGTAGATGCAGGCAACTCCCTCTCGGACAACACCGAGCTCGAGCAACACCAGAAACGCAGTATCTACCCCACCGTTCTCTTTACCGAGTTCCAGGACCACAAGTTCAACTTTATTGACGCTCCCGGTGTGGATGACCTCTGCGGTGGCGAATTTGCAGCCTACAAGGTGTGCAACCTCGCAACCCTCGTTATGAGCCACAATGGTTTTGATGTTGGTAGTGAGATTCACAACCGCTACGCTGCCGAGGCTAAAATGCCTATGGTTGGTCTGGTGAGTCAGCTCGACCGTGAGAATGCCAACTGGGAGCAGATCTACGACTCGATGAAGAGCAACTCGCCCATCATGCCCGTAATCGTACAGTACCCCGTAAATGCAGGTGCCGGTTTCGACTCCATCGTGGACGTGCTCACAATGAAGATGTACAAAGCCAAAGATGACAATGGTAATGTTGAGGTTCTCGATATTCCCGCATCGGAGGCCGACCGCGCAGAGGAGTTCCACTCGGCTCTGTTGGAGGCTGCAGCCATCAACGACGAGGCCCTGATGGAGAAATTCTTCGCAACCAACGACCTTACTCCCGATGAGATTCGTCAGGGTCTGAGGGACGGTGTTGCAGGTCGCGACTTTATGCCCGTATTCTGCTGCTCGGCAAAGAAGAGCTTCGGTATCAAACGTTTCTTGGAGTTCATCATCAACGTACTTCCCAACCCCGCACAGGCTCACTCGATGACCGACGTTGAGGGTAATGATGTTGTTGCCGACGAGAGCAAACCCACCTCTATCTTCGTGTTCCGCAACGCTGTTGAGCAGCACGTTGGCGAGGTTAGCTACTTCCGCGTAGTTACCGGTAAACTCACCGAGGGTATGGAGCTTACCAACCCCCGCAATGGTAACAAAGAGAAGATTTCGCAGATCTTCGCTTGCGCAGGTAAACACCGTATCAAAGTAACCGAGATGTGCGCCGGTGATATCGGTTGCACCGTGAAACTCAAAGCTACCAAAGCTAACGACACTCTGGGTGTTGGTGAGGTTGCTGAGATTTCGAAGACCAAATATCCCGCTCCCCGCTACCGCGCCGCTATCAAGGCTGTGGATCAGAACAACGAGGAGAAACTCGGCGAGTTGCTCAACCGTATCAAACAGGAGGATTTGACCTACAAGGTAGAGTACTCGAAGGAGCTCAAACAGACCATTGTTCAGGGTCAGGGCGAGACCCACATCAACCTCTTGAAGACCCTCGTGGGTGCACACAAGATTGATGTTGAGTTCTCGGCTCCCAAGATCCCCTATCGTGAGACCATTACCAAAGTTGCTGCTGCCAACTACCGCCACAAAAAACAGTCGGGTGGTTCGGGTCAGTTTGGTGAGGTACACATGATCGTTGAGCCCTACTACGAGGGTATGCCCGAGCCCGGCAAGTACAAAGTTGACGGCCGTGAGCTTATCGTGAACATCAAGGGTAAAGAGGAGTACACTCTCGATTGGGGTGGTAAACTCATCTACTGCAACGCTATCGTTGGTGGTGCTATCGACGCTCGCTTTATGCCCGCAATCTTGAAGGGTATCAAGGATAAACTCAACGAGGGTCCTCTGACCGGTTCGTATGCTCGCGATATCCGCGTTATCATCTACGATGGTAAGATGCACCCCGTAGATTCGAATGAGATTTCGTTCGTATTGGCAGCTCGCAACGCCTTCAAAGAGGCCTTCCGTAATGCCGGTCCCAAGATTTTGGAGCCCATCTATGACGTACAGATCTTCGTACCCAGCGAGAACATGGGTGACATCATGAGTGACCTGAATGGCCGTAGGGCTACCATTATGGGTATGAACGCCGAGGGTAAATACAGCCGCTTGGATGCCAAAGTGCCTCTGGCAGAGTTGTATCGCTACTCGACTCATTTGAGCGCAATGACTCTTGGTCGTGCTTCCTACACCATGCAGTTTGCTTCCTACGAGCCTGTACCTGCTGATGTTCAGGAGAAGCTGTTGAAGGCTTACCAGGAGGAAGAGAAAGACGAGTAAAAAACACCCACAGCGGGCGACTGCTGTGTTGCACTGCGATAAGCGGGCTCCTCATTTGCGTCAGCAAACTGCGGGCCCGCTTTTTTGTGCGCCTTCCATTCCTATTATATAATAAGGTGTGTTGATGTGGGGTTAGAAGACCTCCGAGAGGATGCGGAGGGACTGGATGTGGGGTACGGTGTCGAGGTGGTAGCCGAAGTGGGCGAGGAGGCTTTCAATAAACTCCTTGCGTTGGATGCGGGAGAGTTTAATGGTGCCCAGTTGTGAGGGCGAAATCTCCATAAGTTCGGCTAGCAGGCGGGTGTTGTCGGTGTTGAAAAAGAGTCCACTACGGGGTGGCTCGGTAGTGAAACAGCCGTTCTCGATGTCGAAAACAGCCCCCTCGGTGTACTCGTCCGCGGGGAAGAAGCCCAAATATCTGCTCAACCCCACCATAAACCACAAGTGGAAGTTGAACACACCATCCTCCATTGCGTCGAGGGC
>JAFYRC010000184.1 GCA_017547065.1 Tidjanibacter sp. | reverse complement strand
TGGACTATAATGCTACCAATGGTTTCATTGGTAATACCAAAGCAGGTGCTACCGGCGCTGTAAACTTCTATCGTGTGCAGAATGCTGCAAAAGTGAAGAGTGCTGTTGTGACCCAGGCAGAAGATGTTTCCGATGGTACTTATGTGATCCTTGCAAAGAACGATGATGGAAACTACTACGCAATGCCTAATGCAGAAACTGGAGCATTGCCTGTTGGCGGTGTATTGGCAGAACAGGTGCCGTTGACTTTTGATGCAGATGGCAATCTTACCTCCACTACCGCCAATGTAAGCAATGATTACAAGTGGATTATCTTCAAATTTGAAGACAAAGACGCTTGGAACATTGTGTCGGCCGTTAATAAGAAGGTTATCTGCTGGTGTCGTGAAAACACTGCGGGTCCCATCATTTGTACCAAAGAGTATCACGATGATAAAGCCAATGGTATTAGTGGTAAATTTGTTGCCGATTGGACCTTCTTTGATGTAGATGGCAAAGGCATGCAGGCTCGAACAAGTACCGGCGCAGAGAAGAATCGTCACCTTTTGTACAGCCCCACTGACAACAAGTGGAAGAACGGTGTGGCTACCGATGCGATTGTGCTTGTGAAACTCTCCAACTCGACCGAGCAGATTGCTACCGAGTAGGTTGAATCGCAAACGACAAATAAACTACCAACTAAACAAACGTAAAGCGAACAATAGTTTCCAAAAAGAACTATGAAAATTGTGAAATTATGTCTGATGATGGTGCTCTCGTGGCTGACACTCACAGTGTCGGCCCAGGCACCCGCATCAACACAAAGTCCATACCAGCTGAAAGGTCGTGTGGTGGATGGCGATGGTAACCCCCTGATTGGTGCTACCGTAATCGCCAAAAGCAACACCCTCAATGGTGTGGTGTCGGGCGCACAGGGTTATTTCAATATCCAGGTCGCTCCCGACGAGGTGCTGATTGTGAGTATGATCTCCTACGAAACCAAGGAGGTGCCTGTGAGGGGTCGCCGTACACTCGTGGTGGAGATTAACGAAAGCGCCGAGAAAATCGAAGCCGTTGTGGTTGTCGGTTATGGCGAACAACACGCCAAAGATGTAACCGGCTCAATCACCTCGGTGGATATGGCTGCGGTGGAGAAAATGCCCTCCGCCGACCTCAATACTGCACTCCAAGGCCGTATGGCAGGTGTTGTGCTCTCCTCCAACGACGGACAGCCCGGCGAGGAGATGAACCTCGTAATCCGTGGTGCTAACTCTGTGACCCAGAGCAACTCGCCCCTCTACGTTATTGACGGCTTCCCCACAGAGGACTTCGATGCTCTCGACCTTAACCCCAACGATATTAAGTCGATTTCGATTCTGAAAGACGCATCCGCAGGTGCAATCTACGGTTCGCGTGGTGCAAACGGTGTTGTAATCATCGAAACCAAGTCGGGCCGTGGCAAAACCAGTATCACCTACACCGGCTCGGTGGCAGTGAACGAGGTGGCCAACCGCTATGAGCTGATGAGCCCCTATGAGTACCTGCGCTACATCACCGAGATCAACCCCGAGAGTGGTAAAGGTTATTTTGAAGACCTCGGACTTACCCTCGAGGACTACCGTGACGTGAAAGGCTACGACTGGCAGAGCCAGCTCTTCCGCACCGCCATCACCAACAACCACGCACTCACCGTGTCGGGTGGTAACGACCAGAGCCAGTATGTATTCTCGGGCTCCTACCTCAACCAGGAGGGTGTGGTTATCTCGACCAACTACGAGCGCTTCCAGGGCCGTCTCCGCTTGGACCAGAAACTCACGCCCAAGCTCACCCTCGGTGTGAATGCCAACTACACCTATGGTGTTACCGATGGTGCAATTGCTTCGGAGGCAGGCTCGTCGAGCAGCTCGTGGCAGAGCTACCTGATGTATCGCGTGTGGAGCTTCTCGCCCCTCGATAAGGGTATCCTTGATAGCGACGAGGGCGACGAAGAGACTGTGGAGGTGACCAAACTCAAC
The DNA here is from genome assembly GCA_017547065.1 of Tidjanibacter sp. GTDB lineage: Bacteria > Bacteroidota > Bacteroidia > Bacteroidales > Rikenellaceae > Tidjanibacter. The sequence goes on along the minus strand of JAFYRC010000184.1, from coordinate 2,589 downwards.
CCCATCATCTCGGCGCAGAACTCTCTGCGTGAGGTGCAGAGCACCAGCTTCATGGGTAACATCTCGCTGAAATACCAGATTACTCCCGACTTGCGCTTCCAGTCGAACTTCGGTATCAACGACCGCACCGACGACACCAAGCGCTTCAACGGTAGTAAAACCTATGCAGGTTTCAAGCACAAATACAACACCAATGGCCTGAACGGTTCCTACGAGAATGACAACCGTAGCGAGTGGGTGAACGAGAACACCATCACCTACAAAAAGAAGTTCAATCGTGCTCACAACCTGAATCTTATGGCGGGCTTCACCCTCCAGGACTACACCCGTAGTCGCTATGGCTACAACGTGATTCAGATTCCCAACGACGCCCTTGGTTTCAGCGGTCTTGAAACGGGTACCCCCACCAAGATTCGCTCCACCGAGTCGCACAACCGTACGATGTCGTTCCTGGGACGTGTGAACTACTCGCTCTTGTCGCGCTACCTCTTCACAATTTCGTTCCGTGCCGATGGCTCGTCGAAATTCCCCGCCCACAACCGCTGGGGCTACTTCCCCTCGGCTGCTGTGGCTTGGCGTGTGAAAGAGGAGGCTTTCCTTAGGGACAAAAGGTGGATGGACGACTTCAAGTTCCGTTTCAGCTGGGGTATCACCGGTAACAACCGTATCGGCGACTTCTCCTACTACTCGGCACTCGACTATTCCGACCACTTCCCCCACGGTAATGGTACACCCTCGTCGGCGTCGGGTATCAGCTCCTACGCCAACAAGGCCCTCACTTGGGAGGAGACCGAGCAGTTTGACCTCGGTGTGGACTTGGCTCTCTTCCGCAACCGCGTGAAACTCACCGCCGATGTTTATCGCAAAACCACCTACGACCTTCTGCTGTCGGCCTATGTGCCCTATTCGACGGGTGTTAGCTCGGCACAGCTCAACGTGGGTAGTGTACGCAACGAAGGTGTTGAGTTTACGCTCGAAACTGTGAACGTTAAGACCCGCAACTTTATGTGGTCGTCGTCGTTCAACATCGCATTCAACAACAACGAGGTGTTGGAGTTGGCCAACGGTCAGAACTCCTTCACCACCATCCTCAACTGGACCGGCGACTTCAATGCTACGCCCCTCTACATCACTCGTGTAGGCGGCCCCATTTCGTCGTTCTATGGTCTGATTTGGGATGGCGTCTACCAGCTTGAGGACTTCAACCAGATGCCCGATGGCTCCTATGAACTCAAATCGACAGTGCCCGATAACGGTAACAACCGCAACCTTATTAAGCCCGGTGATATCAAGTATGTCGACCAGAACGGCGATGGCTCCATCACCAATGCCGATATGGCTGTGATTGGTCGCACCACTCCCATCCACACGGGTGGTTTTGGTAACGACTTCTCCTACAAGGGTCTAACACTGAGCGTCTTCATGCAGTGGAACTACGGTAATAGCATCATGAATGCCAACCGTATCGCTCTGGAAGGTAACTACGCAGGCCGTACCGTTAACCAGTTGGCAAGCTATATTGACCGCTGGTCGATGGACAACCAGGATAGCACCAACTACCGTGCAGGTGGTTATGGTCCCAGGGGTTACTACTCCAACCGCACGTTGGAGGACGGCTCCTACCTGCGTTTGAAGAACGTGATGTTGTCGTATGACCTTCCTTCGAAGATGGTGAAGAAGATGTCGCTGGCCAAGGCTCAAGTCTACGTGTCGTTCCAGAACTTGTGGACGCTGACCAATTATAGCGGTATGGACCCCGAGGTTTCGACCAAACACTCGACCCTTACCCCTGGCTTCGACTATTCGGCCTATCCTCGTAACAGAACTTGTACGATGGGTGTTAAAATCGGTTTCTAATTTAGAGCAAAGAGATTCAACGAATGAAACTATTATATAAGTTTGGGTTGTTGGCTCTGATTGCAGGGTTTGCTTCGTGCAATTTCCTCGATGTAGACCTGCTGGGTGCAACAACCGAAGAAGATTATTATCAGAATGTGGAGCAGTTGCAGGAGGCTCTCGACGGCGTGTATGCGCAGTTGAGCAACAACTCGCTCTACGCTGATGCAATACTCGGCCGTGTTGGTTTGAGCTCCGACCTCGGCTATGAGTACTATAAGAAAGATGCCAACACTGTGGGCTACTGGCAGGCCTCCACGGGTGACACCCGTATTCAGGGCTTCTGGCAGGCATGCTATGTTGGTATCAACCGTGCCAATATGCTCCTCGAAAATATCGATAGGGCAGACGGTGACCAGAAGGAGAAGAATCGCATCAAAGGCGAGGCTCTCTTCCTGCGTGGTTACTACTATTACATGCTGGTTAAACGCTTTGGTCGTGTACCCGTGGTGCTGACCACCATCGACGATATCAACTCGGCCGAGAAGTTTGTGCCCCAGAGCGAGGTTGTACAGGTCTATGAGCAGATTATCTCCGACTTGGAGAAGGCCGAGGGCTTGGTGCTCACCACCGATAAGGTGAAAGAGGGCTGGCAGGTGTGCCAGACCACCTGCTGGGCAATGTTGGCTCGTGCGTCGCTCAATATGGCGGGCTATCCTGCCAACCGCAAGGAGATGTACTCTGTGGCCGCAC
>JAFYRC010000183.1 GCA_017547065.1 Tidjanibacter sp. | reverse complement strand
CATCGGTACAAACTCCATTTACTAATAACAAAAAAGAGAGCTTCTCACGAAGCTCTCTTTTTTGTTGTCGACCGTCAGCCGACTTTGAGTTAGTGATGAGTAAAGAGTAATTAGTAAATATTTTCACCCAATTGCTTTTTGTTCATCACGAGATTTCTACACATTCCGAACACTCCTCCCCTAAGTTAGGGGAGGTGGCACATAGTGCCAGAGGGGTCTGTCCGACGGTTGACGGTCGACGGTTGACGGTCGACAAAAAAATGCAGAGAGCGCTGCGAATGCAAGGCGCACAAGAAAATCCCCTCCGCAGTTTGCTCTTCGCAAATGAGGAGGGGATTTATCGCAGGGCAACACAGCAGTCGCCCGCTATATGCGTTTTTTACGCCTCGACGAAGGTAATCCAACCGTGAGTATCCTCCGCACGACCATACTGAATGTCCTGCAAGAGGGTGTAGAGCTTCACACTCCAAGGACCTGCCTCGGTGCCATACTCAACATAGTCCTCTGTCTTGGGATCGAAGATGCGTCCAATGGGCGAAATCACTGCCGCTGTACCGCAAGCACCAACCTCCTCGAAGGTGGGCAACTCCTCAACGGGAATCTTCCTATCCTCAACGGTCAAGCCGAGATCCTCAGCCAAGGTGCGCAACGACATGTTGGTAATCGAAGGCAACACCGAGGTCGAATCGGGAGTAACGTAGGTTTTGTCCTTAATGCCGAAGAAGTTGGCAGCGCCAAACTCGTCGATATACTTCTTCTCGCTGGGGTCGAGATAGAGGCAGTTGGCAAAGCCTGCGGCGTGAGCCCTCGAGCCCGAGCCAATCGATGCAGCGTAGTTACCACCAACCTTGGTATGACCGGTACCACGGGGTGCAGCCCTATCGTAGGTGCGCTCCAAGGTTACGGTGATGGGTTTGAAACCCTCCTTGAAATAGGGACCCACGGGGGTTACGAAGACGATGAAGGTGTACTCGGTAGACTCCTTAACACCCACCTGTGCGCCCGTACCGATAAGCAGGGGACGCAGGTAGAGCGAAGCGCCTGTGCCGTAGGGAGGAATATACTCCGCATTGGCCTGAATAGCCTTCACACACATCTGCTCGAAGAGTTCCACACTGGGCACCTGCATTTTCAGGTACTCGCCCGAGCGCTGCATACGCTTTGCGTTCTCCTCCAAACGGAAGATACGCACCTTGCCATCCACGCCACGGAATGCTTTGAGACCCTCAAAAACCTCCTGGCCGTAGTGCAAACAGGTGGCAGCCATGTGGATGGGAAGGTACTCGCTGTCGCTCACCTCAGTCTCACCCCACGCGCCGTCTTTCCACACGCAGCGAACATTGTAGTCGGTCTTAACATAGCTAAAACCAAGCTCTTGCCATTTAATGTCTTTCATTTCGTTTTTTGTTATAATAGTTCTAGGTTTGTTATTTCACATTCCATCCAACACTATCCCACCTGCGAGCCATTGGGCACCTTGTCGGTGGGGGCCAGCAGGGTGAGGCGGCCCGTAGCGTCGGCCGACATCAGAATCATACCCTGCGAGGTGATACCTTTGAGCTCCCTAGGCAGGAGGTTAACGAGCACCAAAATCTGCTTGCCAACCATCTCCTCGGGGGTGTAGTACTCGGCAATACCCGACACAATGGTGCGAGTGTCAATACCAGTATCAACGGTAAGTTTGAGGAGCTTCTTGGTCTTTGCCACCTTCTCGGCTGCCACAACAGTCGATACCCTGATATCCATCTTGCCGAAGTCGTCGAAAGTCACGCTCTCCTTCTGCTCGGGCACCTCGGCGTTAGCAGCGAGGTTTGCAGCCTTAGCATCCTCGAGTTTCTTCACCTGGCGAGCAATCACGTCGTCCTCAATCTTCTCAAAGAGGAGCTCGGCAGTACCAATGGTGTGACCTGCGGGCACAAGATTGGTAAGGCTCAACTGATCCCAAGCGAGCTTGTCGAGGGCCAACATCGAGAGAATCTTCTCTGCGCTGAAAGGCATAAAGGGCTCGATGGCAATGGCGGTGTTAGCCACAATTTGGAGAGCCACATTGAGGATGGTCTTAACCCTCTCGGGGTCGGTCTTCACAACTTTCCAAGGCTCGGTGTCGGCGAGGTATTTGTTACCCAAACGGGCGATGTTCATTGCATCTTTGAGCGCCTCGCGGAAGCGGTAGGTCTCGATATTCTCCTCCAACGAAGCCTTCAAACCGGGCAACTCTGCAAGAATCTCCTTGTCGTAGTCGGTAAGTTCGCCAGCCTCGGGCACCACGCCACCGTAGTATTTGTGGGTCAGCACCAGCGCACGGTTTACGAAGTTGCCAAGCACAGCCACGAGCTCGTTGTTGTTGCGAGCCTGGTAGTCCTTCCAAGTAAAGTCGTTATCTTTGGTCTCGGGAGCGTTGGCGCAGAGTACATAGCGAAGCACAT